>NZ_JAMYQF010000098.1:0-9763 GCF_040320745.1 Mesorhizobium sp. M0621
CCGAAAAATGATCTAGAATTGAATGCGAGTGGCAAGCGTGGCGTGACATCGAGGGCTCCGCAAATCACGAAGCCCCTCATGAATCACATTCGCATCCCATACGCACCTCCCGTTAACCCGAAGCGATTGCCCTGCGATAGGGGGCATGGCAGCTTGGCGCATGCATTGTCTTATGCGGCGCTGGTCGACCCCCACTCCGTCTCGGCTTCGCCGAGCCACCTCTCCCCCGATCGACGGGGTAGAGGAAAGGCGCCAAGCTTTTGCCGTCAACGCTCGTCCAGCAACGCTCCTTTCCTTTCCCTCCGGAGGGGGGAAAGGTGGCGCTGCGAAGCAGCGACGGATTGGGGGAACCACGTGGCAATTAGGCCTCGGGCCGATCAGCCACCTCAGTCACAGCAGATATGTGCATAGCGTAGCCCCCGAAAGGGGGGAGATTGGCCGCATCAACGTCCTCGCCAAGCTCTTGCAGGTCGCCGTCAGCACGACCTCCGTCCATGCAATTTGGCCGGCTCCACAAAAATCGAAAAAAGATTCGAACCTTTTTCCTCGCCGCGACGACAGATGATCAAGAGGCGGATGGATCGCCTCGGTCAACGAAGCAAGGAGATCGTCATGTTCACACGCACACTCGTTTCCGGCGTCATCGCCACCGCCGTCGCCGCCAGCACACTGCTCGGCACCGTCCAGCCCTCGGCTGCTCACAGCCATCACCACAATCGCGAAATCGGTATCGGCATTGCCGCCGGCGTTGGCGGTTTCGTGCTGGGCAGCCTGCTCTCCCAGCAGCCCCGGACCGTCTATGTCGACGAAGACGGCGGTTCATGGCACGTCCGCCGCTGCTACGATCGCTACGCGAGCTACGACGTCGACTCCGACACCTATGTCGGCCACGACGGTTATCGCCACTACTGCCGTCTTTGAGAGGAGGTGGCTTCAATCAGCTGTAAAGAGGGGCGCCCCACCGCCTCTCTTTTCGCTGTTCGTATGATCTCAGACCGAGCTGACGCCGCCGATCATCCTGGTTACCTCGGCCGCGGCATCGCGCACCAGCGGGCCGATCTCGGCCAGCCGCTCCGGCGTCACCCGCACGGTCGGCCCTGAGACCGAGACGCCGCCGATCGGCTCGCCGAATTCGTTGAAGATGGCCGCCGCCACGCAGCGCATTCCGGGGTGCCGCTCCTCGTCGTCGACCGACCAGCCGCGCAGCTTGATCCTCGCCAGATCGTGGGCGAGGGCCGTAATGTCGGACAGCGTCCTGTCGGTGAAGCGCTGCAGCCCTGCCTTGCGCAAGATGACACCGACGCGCTCCGGATCGAGATGCGCCAGCACCGCCTTGCCGATGCCGGACGCATGGAACGGGCTGCGCGTCCCCGGCCGGAAGAAGGCACGGATCGCCTGGTGCGTCTCGACCTGGCTGACGAAGACCACGCAGTCATCCTCGGCGACGCCGAGATTGGCGGTCTCGCCTGACCTCTCCATCAGTTCCTGCATGACGACGCGGGCGCGGTCGACCAGCTTGCGGCGGCGCAGGAACGCCGCGCCCATGCGGTAGGTCTCGACGCCGATCGACCACAGCTGGTCGCTGGTGTCGAATTCCACCATGCCGTGGTTTTGCAGCGTCGTCAGCATGCGGTAGGCGGTGGAGGCGGCAAGCCCGCTTTGCGCTGATATCTCGCTCAGCGACAGGCCGCTGCCCTCCGCGACGATGGCCAGGATGCGCAGCGCCCGATCGAGCGACTGCACCGAGCTGGCCTCTGATGGCCCGTTTAAAGCGCGCGGCCGGCCGCGCTGGCGTTTTTCGGTCGTTTCCATGGCGCCATTCTCAGCCGATTTCGCCAGACACACAATGAAAAAGTTTTTCACTCGATCGAAGGGATGAATTCCTGGAAAACGAAAAATCCAGTAAAATCAGCATACAGACGCCGTTTTCTAGAAATGAAAAAATATTCTGAAAAAATTGAAAAATAGCCGGGATGCTGACATTCTTAGCCAATCCAAGAATGACAAACCCTATGGAGGGCTGGAAAATGGCCAGGATGCGCGCTGTCGATGCCGCGGTTCTCGTTCTCGAAAAGGAAGGCATTTCCTGCGCTTTCGGCGTGCCGGGCGCGGCGATCAATCCGTTCTATTCGGCGATGAAGGCGAGGGGCACCATCCGCCATGTCCTTGCCCGTCATGTCGAGGGCGCCTCGCACATGGCGGAGGGCTATACCCGCGCCAAGGCTGGCAATATCGGCCTGTGTATCGGCACGTCGGGTCCGGCCGGCACCGACATGATCACCGGGCTCTATTCGGCCGCGGCCGATTCCATTCCGATCCTGTGCATCACCGGCCAGGCGCCGCGCGCGCGGCTGAACAAGGAGGATTTCCAGGCTGTCGACATATCAGCCATCGCCGCGCCGGTCGCCAAATGGGCGGTCACCGTCATGGAGCCCTATCTTGTCCCCATGGCGCTGCAGAAGGCCTTTCATCTGATGCGCTCGTCGCGGCCGGGCCCGGTGCTGATCGACCTGCCGGTCGACGTGCAACTCGCCGAGATCGAGTTCGACATCGACGCCTATGAGCCGTTGACGCCGTTCAAGCCGGCCATGACGCGCGCCCAGGCCGAAAAGGCACTGACGATGCTCAACGCGGCGGAAAAGCCGCTGATCGTCGCCGGCGGCGGCATCATCAACGTCGATGCGTCGGATCTGCTCATCGAATTCGCCGAAATCTCCGGCGTGCCGGTCATCCCGACCTTGATGGGCTGGGGCGCGATCCCCGACGACCACCGGCTGATGGCCGGCATGTGCGGGCTGCAGACGTCGCATCGCTATGGCAACGCGACGATGCTGGAAGCCGACTTCGTCTTCGGCATCGGCAATCGCTGGGCCAATCGGCACACAGGCTCCGTGGATGTCTACACCAAGGGCAAAAAGTTCATCCATGTCGATATCGAGCCGACGCAGATCGGCCGTGTCTTCGCGCCGGACCTCGGCGTCGTCTCGGATGCGGGTGCAGCGTTGAAGATGCTGCTCGACGTCGCCACCGAGTGGAAGACGACTGGCAAGCTGCGCGACTGGTCCGGCTGGGCGAAAGAGTGCCAGGGCCGCAAGAAGACGATGAAGCGCAAGACGCATTTCGACCAGGTGCCGCTGAAGCCGCAGCGCGTCTATGAGGAGATGAACAAGGCGTTCGGTCGCGACGTCACCTATGTCACCACGATCGGCCTGTCGCAGATCGCCGGCGCGCAGTTCCTGCATGTCTACAAGCCGCGCAACTGGATCAATTGCGGCCAGGCAGGCCCGCTCGGCTGGACCTTGCCGGCAGCCCTTGGCGTCCGCGCCGCCGATCCCGACCGCACCATCGTGGCGCTGTCGGGCGACTATGATTTCCAGTTCATGATCGAGGAACTGGCAGTTGGCGCGCAGCACAAGCTGCCCTATCTCCATGTCGTCGTGAACAACGCCTATCTCGGGTTGATCCGCCAGGCGCAGCGCGGGTTTTCGATGGATTTCGAGGTCGATCTCGCCTTCGAGAACATCAACCGATCAGGCGAACCGGAGGCCGGCTATGGCGTCGACCACGTTGCGGTCGCCGAAGCGATGGGCTGCAAGGCGGTCAGGGTGCGCAAGCCGGAAGAGTTCGCCGCCGCCTTCAAGGAGGCGCAGCGACTGATGAAAGAACACCGGGTGCCGGTCGTGCTCGAATTCATCCTCGAACGCGTCACCAACATCTCGATGGGCACCGAGATCGACAAGATCACCGAATTCGAGGACCTTGCCGAACATCAGGAAGACGCGCCGACGGCGATCGTCATGCTCGACTAAAGAGGACAAAAAGAATGCCGCGTTTTTCAGCCAATCTTTCGATGCTCTTTGGCGAGCATGACTTTCTCGACCGTTTCGATGCCGCCGCCCGCGCCGGCTTCAAGGGCGTCGAATATATCGGCCCCTATGACCATACGTCCGATGTGATCGCGGCCCGATTGAAGAAGAACGGCCTGACCCAGGTGCTGTTCAACCTGCCGGCAGGCGACTGGGGCAAGGGCGAGCGCGGCATTGCCGTGCTGCCGGACCGTGTGCCGGAATTTCGCCAGGGCATCGCCAAGGCGATCGCTTATGCGCAGGCGCTCGGCTGCCAGCAGGTCAATTGCCTGGCCGGCATCGCGCCCAAGGGCGCCGACCGCAAGGTGCTGGAGGATGTCTTTGCCGAAAACCTCGCCTTCGCGGCGGAGAAGCTGGAGCAGGCCGGCGTCAGGCTGCTGATCGAGCCGATCAACACGCGCGACATTCCGGGCTTCTTCCTCAACTATTCCGATCAGGCGCTCGCTCTCATCGACCGCATCGGCTCGAAGAACCTGTTCCTACAATACGACATCTATCACATGCAGATCATGGAGGGGGATCTCGCCCGTACCATCGAGGCAAACCTCGGCCGCATCGCGCATATCCAGCTTGCGGACAATCCCGGCCGTCATGAGCCGGGGACGGGCGAGATCAACTATCCCTTCCTCTACGAGCACATCGACCGCATCGGCTATTCCGGCTGGGTCGGGGCGGAATACAAGCCAAAGGCCGGCAGCGAGGCCGGGCTGGGCTGGTTCAGGGAACTGGCCGGGCAGGGCAGCGCGGCGGCTTAGCGGCTATCGCAGTAGAAGTCGCGTTCCTTCGCGCCCCCCTCTGGCCTGCCGGCCATCTCCCCCACGGGTGGGGAGATCGGCAGCTTCGGCGCCGGCCTTTGATTTTCTGACGCTCGAAAATTGGCGAAGGCAGCGGCGACATCCAATCTCCCCCCTTGTGGGGGAGATGTCCGGCAGGACAGAGGGGGGCGTGACAGAACGCGGCCTAACAAGAGACGGAGAACCACAATGGAAACCATCGGCTTTATCGGCCTCGGCATCATGGGCGCGCCGATGGCGGGGCATCTGCTGGATGCGGGCTATAAGGTCATCGCCAGCGACCATCGATCGAAACCCTCGGCGGATCTCATCGCCAAGGGTCTTACATCAGTCACTGGCCATGCCGCCGTAGCCAAGGCCGCCGACATCGTCATCCTGATGGTGCCGGACACACCGCAGGTCGCCGACGTGCTGTTCGGCGACAACGGCGTCGCCTCCGGTCTGTCGAAGGGCAAGCTGGTCATCGACATGAGCTCGATCTCGCCGATCGAGACCAAGATCTTTGCCAGGAAGATCAACGAGCTGGGCTGCGACTATCTCGATGCGCCGGTCTCGGGCGGCGAGGTCGGCGCCAAGGCGGCATCGCTGACCATCATGGTCGGTGGCGAGGAAAAGCCGTTCGAGCGCGCCAAACCCGTCTTCGAGAAGATGGGCAAGAACATCACCTTGGTCGGGCCGAACGGCGTTGGCCAGACCACCAAGGTGGCCAACCAGATCGTCGTCGCATTGACCATTGAAGCCGTCGCCGAAGCGCTTGTTTTTGCATCGAAAGCTGGCGCCGACCCGGCCAAGGTCAGGCAGGCGCTGATGGGCGGGCTGGCCGCCTCGCGCATTTTGGAAGTGCATGGCGAGCGCATGGTCAAGCGCACCTTCGCGCCGGGTTTCCGCATCGAACTGCACCAGAAGGATTTGAACCTCGCGCTGGAGGGCGCGAAAGCGCTCGGCGTGTCGCTGCCCAATACGTCCACCACGCAGCAGCTGTTCAACGCCTGCGCGGCCAATGGCGGCGCAAACGAAGATCATTCGGCTCTGGTCAGGGCGCTGGAGCGGATGGCGAATTTCGAGGTTGGCAGCCAGGCGGCCGAAACCCGGGGCAAAGCGGCATAGGTCGGGAGGGGGCGGCGCAACGTTCCCAAGCCGCCACTTCTTGTCCTGCTCAAGAACGGGTTCCGGCGTCTGTCGCTGGAGCCCGTTTCTTGTTTCGAGATGTTTCGCGACAGGCGCTTTAGCCGCGCTTCAAAAATGTCCGCGCCACGTAAAGGCTGATCGCCGCGGCATTGGATACGTTGAGCGAATGGATCGCGCCGGGCATGTCGAGCCGCGCCAGCGTCGTCACCGTCTCGCGCGTCTTCTGGCGCAGGCCCTTGCCCTCCGCGCCCAGCACCAGCGCTATTCTATCACCGGCAAAGCTGGTTTCGAGCTCCGCCGGCCCGTCCGAATCGAGGCCAATGGTCTGGAAGCCGGCCTCGTGCAACTGGCTAAGTGCGTCGGCGAGGTTCTTCACCTCGATTTGGTCGATGTGCTCCAGCGCGCCGGAGGCGGATTTCGCCAGCACGCCAGATTCCTGCGGGCTGTGGCGGGCCGTGGTGATCAGCGCGCCGGCGCCGAAGGCCACCGCCGAGCGCAGGATGGCGCCGACATTGTGCGGATCGGTGACCTGGTCGAGCACCAGCACCAGCTTGGCATCACCAAGTGCATCGAGCCGCTTGGGCTTCAGTGGCTCGGCCTCGATCAGCACGCCCTGATGCACGGCGTCCGACCCGGTGATCTTGTCGATGTCCCTGGGCTCGACCAGTTCCGTCTTGAAGGGCAGGGCGGTGAGATCGGCGATTTCCAGGCGCTCGGCTGCGTTGCGCGTCACCAGCATCTTCCTGATCTTGCGGCGCGGATTGTCGAGTGCGGCGCGCACCGTATGCAGGCCATAGAGCCGCACCAGGCCATCCGCGGCATTTTCGCCCGGCGGAACCGGCTGTCGAGGCCTGAACGCCGGCGCGCCGCCGCTTTTCTCGTCGCGATAGGCGCGGCGCAGCTTGGCGTAATGGGTGTCTTTGGGGGTGTTGGTTTTATCGCTCATGGCTGGCTTCTATAGCGGTCTCCTCCGGTCAAGGATATGGCCCGTCGCCGCAGCCGGCGAACAGAAACGAAAAACCCTGGTTGCGCGGTTGACACCCAATGGGCTTGCCGCCATAAGGCGCTTCGCTGGTTTCGGAGAACACTTAACTCGGGTCCGGACTGGCGTGAATGCCTCGTTGCATGGCTCCGGCGGCAGACTGGAGAGGTGCCCGAGTGGTTAAAGGGGACGGACTGTAAATCCGTTAGCTTAGCTTACGTTGGTTCGAATCCAACCCTCTCCACCACTGCCGGCCCGGAAGCCCTGAAACGCGAAAGAATCGGACTGAAAAGTGCATGGCGCTTTTCGAGTGAATCCGGTACTTCAGGTAAGGCGCGGGTATAGCTCAGTGGTAGAGCAGCAGCCTTCCAAGCTGAATATGCGGGTTCGATTCCCGCTACCCGCTCCAGACACTCATCCCTACAACCTGCCAGCGGAAACACTGCGCACAAGGCGCAGCGCTCTAATTGTGTGCGCGCCCGCGCTAGCTATTGAACGCCGACGCCACCTGATGCTGCTGCGGCACCTGGCCGTTCGGCGTCAGCCTGTCGACGATGCTTGGCAAGGCCGTGGACAGTTGCTTGAGCAGTTCCCGCTCGTCCATTCCGGTCCGTTGAGCGATCTCGCGAATGATCTGCGGGCCGATCGCATTGCCGAGATCATTGGCGTTGATCGACTGGTTCTGCCCGGTGCCGACCCAGGAGTCGGCGGTATTGCCGTGGCCGGCATTTCTGAGCTTGTCGAGCAGGCCGCCCAGTCCGCCAACCAGGCCGCCGTCGGCGGACGTGGTTTCCGTGGGGGCAGGGCCGGTAGGAGCGGGAGACTGCTCGGGCTGTTCGGCATTTCTGCCGCTCAGCATTTTTCCGACCAGCAATGCGCCGAGCGCGATCATTAGTGGTTTGGTGATGTTGCCGCCGGGAACGGCATTGTCAAAAAGTCCCATAGTGGATCCTCCATAACGACCAAGCCCGACCCTCCTCAACAATGGAGCATTCGGGCGGA
Source organism: Mesorhizobium sp. M0621 (assembly GCF_040320745.1). Taxonomy (NCBI): domain Bacteria; kingdom Pseudomonadati; phylum Pseudomonadota; class Alphaproteobacteria; order Hyphomicrobiales; family Phyllobacteriaceae; genus Mesorhizobium; species Mesorhizobium sp. M0621. Next base: position 7,773 of record NZ_JAMYQF010000098.1, read on the forward strand.
ATTTCAAGTTGGCTTGAGGTTTTGACAATCCTATGAAAATGTCCGGTAGGCGGGGGATGGAGAGGAAAAAATGTCAATCATCAGCTGGATCATTCTCGGCGCCATCGCCGGCTTCCTGGGCAGCAAGATCGTCAACAAGACCGGCCAGGGCATGATCATGGATATCGTGCTCGGCATCGTCGGCGCCATTGTCGGCGGCCTGATCTTCAGCGCTTTTGGCGCTTCGGGTGTCACCGGTCTCAACATCTACAGCCTGATCGTCTCCGTGATCGGAGCGGTGGTCGTCCTGTGGGCCTACCATCAGTTCAGCGGAAGACGGGCGCTCTAGCCGTCAGCCGGATCGTCTGAGGTCTCGAGAAATATTGCTGCTGGCAAGACGAACGGCTCGGGGCCGGCAAAACCAGCAGCGGCTCGCCTATGGCATCAACACTGCATCGGCGGCGGCGAAAAAGATCAGCGTCCCCGCGATGAACACCGCCCAGCCGACAAGCGACTTGCGGATGGCGGCCTTGTGCTCGGCGTCGGAGTTCTTGTTCCGGTCGAAATCGGTCATGGGGAACTCCCTTGGCTGATTGATCATGTCGCCGTCGATTGGACGGTTATTCGCCGATTAGACGATCTTTTTCGGCTCGGCAACAGCTCATGCGTGAGCGCCTGCTTGGGTGCCGAGGCTATGCGCCCAGGATGGCTAGGCGACGACGGCCAGCCGGCGCTGGCGCTGATCCAGCGAGACGATGGTCAGTCCGCTGCCGACAACCAGCAGGATGCCGCAGATCGCCAGCGCGTTGGGGAATTGCCCGAACACCAGCAGGCCTGAAATCACCGCCCAGACGGTGAAGCAATAGTAGAACGGCGCCACGGCGCTGGTCGGTCCGACGCGATAGGCCATGAAGATGAAGAAGTGGCCGAAGATCAGGAAAAATCCAGCACCGGCCATCAGCAGCAGGTGGTGCATCCCGGGCATGACCCAGCGCTCGGAAAGCAGATGCGCGGCACCGGCGCCGATCAGCACCACCACGACGGCGGAAATCGCCACGATCATCCCCGGCACCTCGGTCGCGACCCGCCTGCCGGCAAGGTCGCGTGCCGCCGCAAGTGCTGCATTGCCGAGCGCCAGCAGGGCGTAGACCGAAATGCCTTGCATGGTCGGCTGCGCCACCATCAGCGCGCCGATGAAGCCGAGCCCGATCAGCGCCATGCGCCGGCCGCCGATCCGTTCGCCAAACAGGATCGAGGAGCCGACCAGCATCAAGAGCGGCGTTATCTGTCCAAGCGCGGTGGAATCCGCGATCTGCATGTTGGCGAGCGCCACGACATAGCAAAGGATCGCCGCCAGCTCGAGCAGGTTCCTGCGCAGCACATGGCGGTCGAAGATCAGCGGGATCTGCTTGCCGTAGCCCAGCACGAACAACAGCGGGAAGCCCCAGAGCGCTGCCGCCGCACCGCGCAGAAACAGCACTTCATAGGACGGCAGGCCTGCCGTCGCGAGCTTCATCATCGTGTCGTTGACGAGATAAGATCCCGTCGAAACGATCATGAACAGCGGGCCACGGATTGAGGGCGGGATGAAATGCATCCGGTCAGGAGATCAGACCTCGATGACTTCAGCAATGGTCCATGGCCTGGCCATGAATCAGACAGGGACTGGGCAGGCGAGACAACGCTATCGCGGCATCGATCGATCGGCTCGCCACCCATTTCATTTCGCGGTGCGCCTCCCTATATCAGCGCCACATCCCCGCAATCGGATCGATGGTTCGGACTGAGTGAGACGGCACCCGGCCAAAAGACGCTTGTGTTTTTTGGCCTTTGTCGCTAATCGCCCCGCATTCGACTGAACTGAAGGTCTTCGACCGAACTGAAGATCCGGGCCGTCCAAGGAAAGAGACTATGGCAAAAGGTAAATTCGAGCGTAACAAGCCTCACGTGAACATCGGCACGATTGGCCACGTCGACCATGGCAAGACGTCGCTGACGGCTGCGATCACCAA
>NZ_JAMYQF010000099.1:0-9597 GCF_040320745.1 Mesorhizobium sp. M0621
GTGTTGGCCGGCGGGGGCGCCGGGGGGGCCCCCCCCCCCCCTCTGGGGGGGGCGGGGTGCCGCGCCCCCCCCGCCACGGAGAGGGGGCTGCGCCCTAGAAGGCCCCCTCTCCGGCCGCTTCGCGGCCACCTCTCCCCCGCTTTGCGGGGGCGAGGAACCCAGGTCTTGAGAGGTCGGCAGGACAGCGCCCCCCTCTGTCCTGCCGGACATCTCCCCCACGAGGGGGGAGATCGAGCTTAATGCACGCGCTTGCCTCGACCAACCACACGCGGCATAGATTTGAGATGACCGAAACCTATCGCCCGCGCCGTTCCGTGCTCTACGTCCCGGCCTCCAACGACAAGGCGCTGGCCAAGATCGCGCAGCTTTCCTGCGACGCAATCATCATCGACCTCGAAGACGCCGTCGCACCGGCCGACAAGATTGCCGCCCGCGAAAAACTGGCGGGCATTTTGGCCAAACGTCCGGTTGCCAACGATATTGGCCGCCGCTGCGAGATGATCGTGCGTGTCAACGCGCTGTCCAGCGAATGGGGCGCCGACGATCTGCTTGCCATGGCCAAATGCGAGCCTGACGGCCTCCTGCTGCCCAAGGTCGACACGCCGCGCGACATTCTGGAAGTCGGCGACGTGCTCGACGAAAATTTTGCCCCCGATGCGGTGAAACTATGGGCGATGATCGAGACGCCCAAGGCCATGCTCAACATCGGCGCCATTGCCGAGCTTGGCCGCGATCCGGCCTCGCGGCTTGACTGTTTCGTTGCCGGAACGAATGATCTGGTCAAGGAGACCGGCGTGCTGGTCACGCCTGACCGGCGCTATCTCGTGCCCTGGCTGATGCAGATGCTGCTGGCCGCGCGCGCCGGCGGCCTCGACATGCTCGACGGCGTCTCCAACGATTTCCGCGATCTCGACGTCTTTGCTCGCGAATGCGCGGAAGCCGCTGCCATGGGGTTCGACGGCAAATCGCTTATCCACCCGGCCCAGATCGAAGCCGCCAATCGAGCCTTTGCACCGTCGCCCGAGGCGGTGGCCGAGGCGCGCTCGGTGAAAGAAGCCTTCGCGCTTTCCGAAAATGCCGGCAAAGGGGTGATTGCGCTGAACGGAAGAATGGTCGAGCGGTTGCACCTGGCGCAGGCCGAAAAACTGCTGGCGAAGGCAGCCGCCATCGGCGCATGATATCAGCCCTGTGCTTGCGGGCTACTCACGACAGGAACCAACCCGATGAAACTCTACCGCTTTCTGACCGGCCCGGACGACGCCAGCTTTTGCCACAAGGTGACGGCGGCGCTGAACAAGGGCTGGCACCTGTTCGGCTCGCCGACCTATGCCTTCGACAAGAAGGCCAAGACCATGTGCTGCGGCCAGGCCGTCGTGAAGGATATCGACGGACAGGAATACGGACCGGACACCAAGCTCAGCGACTGGTAGTCGGCGCTCGCATCCACAGCCACCCGGCCAGCCAGGCGATCGCTGCCGCAAGCGTCACCAAGCCCAGGTCAAGAGCCAACTCCGGCACGAACGCACGGAGAGCGATAGGCATCGCGCCAATGAAATAGAGAGCGAGTGGAATGCGCGGCACACCTCTTGCAACGACAAGAGAGATTACAAACGCCGGCGTCCCAAGCAGAAAAAGAACTGAACTGGCAACCAGAGCCAGTCCGAGTGGCCCGGCGCGCAGGTCGGTGATGGTTGTCAGCGGAAGCTTCGAAAATACGAGATTGATCACCACTTCCACACCGACCAAACTTGCCAATGCAACGAAGTTGATGACAAACGCGATCGTGCCGAACAGGCCCGCGCGCCGGCCAAACGCAAGAAACAGGCCTACGACAAGACCAAGCGCCAATATCTCGGCGACTGGCGCGAGAAGTTGCGTCAGATCGGTGGTCGCGATGAGCGAGCTGCGTTTGGCCGCGTTGACCAGAAGAATAAGCGCGCTCCCCGCCCCGGCGATGGCGGCAAGCCGATAAAGCGTAGCGCTGGGCACAGCCGCGCTCGACTGGACAGCCGTGGAATTCTCCTGAGGTTCTTCGGCTGAACTGTGAAGCGAAATGAGCGATTGCGGACGGCGGGGTTCGGCGGTCGTGGCGAGCATGTTCGTCTCCTCATCTGGGAAAACGGCAGCCGCGAAGACCGCAGGCCTGTTCCGATCCCATTTGTAATCAGTGATTACATGCTCTTGCTGGGGTTGTAAACGTTGATTACATAAATTTCGGTATTCATGCTACGGACGCGTGAAGCAGTTCTACGAAACAAAGGAAAGAAATGGCAGAAGCCAAGACGCCTCGCCGCACCAGCTACCACCATGGCAATTTGCGGGACACGTTGATCGATGCTGCAATTCAACTTGTCGAGGAAGGCGGCCCCGACAATGTGAGCGTGCGCGAAGCCGCAAAGCGAGCCGGCGTTTCCCCCGGCGCGCCCTTCCGGCATTTTCAATCGAAAACAGCGCTGCTGACCGCGGTCGCCGAACAGGCCATGAGCCGGCTGACAGAGGCCGTCACCAATGCACTTTCAGAAGTCGACAGCGAAGATCCCATCGTGGCCTTCGAAGCAATCGGACAAGGCTATCTGGAATGGGCGATTGCCAATCCCACGCATTTCCAGGTCATCAGCTCCCGAACGCTGATTGATTTCGACGGGTCGGACAGTCTTCGGGGTCAGAATGAAGCCATTCGCCGGAAGATGATCGACCTGCTGACTCAGGCGCAACAACAGGGTCGGTTGGCTGCGAACACGGACTTCGATCATCTGGTTCTTGCCGCTCGTGCATTTGTCTATGGCTTGGCACGAATGGTGGTTGATGGTCATTTTTCGCAGTGGCATCCGTCCGAGCCGCCATCGCTCGCCGTGCACAAGGCGCTGCATCTTTTCGTCAGCCGGATGACCGACCTGTCTGAAGCGAAATCTTAGAAGCCTTTGCCGCCGCTGAGTTCTGGACCGACTTGAGAGAGACTTGAGAGGAGTGGACATTTCACGCGGCGTAGGAACCAGTTACTCAGCCGCCTCTTCGATCCTCTCCATATCGTCATCGGACAGCCCAAAATGGTGGCCGATCTCGTGGATCAGCACGTGGGTGACGATGTCGCCCAGCGTTTCCTCGTTCTCGGACCAGTAGTCGAGGATGGCGCGGCGGTAGAGCGTGATGCGGTTCGGGCCTTCGCCGGTCTGCGGATTCCAGCGCTCGGCGATGCCGCGTCCTTCGAACAGGCCGAGCAGGTCGAAGGGCGTTTCCAGCGACAGATCGTCCATGATCTCGTCGGTCGGGAACTCGGCGATCTGGATGACGATCTCGCCGGTCAGCTTGCGAAAATCCTCCGGCAGATGGGCATAGGCCTCCAGCGCCAGGAACTCCATTTCGTCCATCGAGGGCGAGAGTTCGTCATGCCAGGTGCGGGTCTTGTAGATGCGGGCCATGCTTTGTCCTTTGATCCCGGCATATAGGCTTTCACACAGGACTCGGCAAATGACTGGCGGCCGCACGTCTCAGACAAACCCACACGACAGGAATAAATTCCCCATGACTCAGCTTGACTCTTGGGACGCGCTCTGGAATCTATAAGAACATAACAGGAACAATTGTGAGTGGAAGCTGACCGTCATGGCGATGACCGCCGTGGCGCGGGAAACTGTTTTTGCCCTGCGCCGCCAGATCGCGAAAATCGAGGGAACGCTGCCCGAGCGCCTGCAGGCGCCGGCCGCAGCGACCCCTGATGCTGACGCCAGCACGGGTGTCACGCCCAATACCGATCTCACAATCGTCCGGCGCGGCATTGCCGCGGCTTTGCCGGATGCTTTCCTGCCCATCGGTGTCGAGCGGCTCGATGCCGCCTTGAGCGGTGGCCTGCCCAAGGCAGCCTTGAGCGAATTCCATGGCACGCAAACCCGCGATGCCGGGGCTGTCGCCGGCTTCGCCCTGTCGCTCACCAGCCTGATCCTCAAGCGGACGCCAGAACTGCCGGTGCTGTGGATCGGCACCACGGAAATCTTCCGCGAAGCCGGCTTTCCCTACGCCAGGGGGCTTCATGCCTCGTTCGGCATCCAGCCGGAACAATTGCTGTTTTCCGAGGCGCCCCGACTTGTCGATGCGCTGTGGGTCGCCGAGGAGGCTGCCCGGATGACGGCGCTCGCCGCCGTCATCTTGGAAATTCGCGGCAATCCGCAGCGGCTGGACCTGACCGCGACGCGCCGGCTGCATGCGCGGGCCCAAGGTGCGGGCCGGCCGGTGTTCCTGCTGCGGCAGGCGGCCGAGCCCGAGCCGACGGCGGCCCCCGTCCGGCTCATCGTCGCGTCGGCGCCAGCGGTACCGCGCGACACCATCGCCGGGCCGCTCGCCGGCTCGATCGGCCACCCGGCCTTTATCCTCACCATCGGCAAGAGCCGCACGGCCTTGCCTGGACAATTCACACTGGAGTGGAACCCCGATGAACGCGCATTCGACGAAAGAACGAGCGACGAAAGAAGGGGCGAGGAAAGAGGCCGGGCAAAGAATCCTGTCCCTGTGGTTTCCCTATCTGGCCGTGGAAAGGATCCTGCGGCAGCGTCTGGGGCGGTCCTGGCGTTCCCGGTCGTCGGATCACCTGCCGCCATCTCACCCACCGCTCGTGATCAGCCATCGCGACCGCAACGCGCAGCGCATCTCGGCCCTCGACGAGCGGGCTGAAGCACTGCACTTGAAGCGCGATATGGGCATTGCCGATGCGCGCGCCATGCATCCGTCGATCGACATCGTCGAGGCCGATCCGGAGGCCGACCGGCGCCTGCTCGAAGGTCTTGCCGACTGGTGCGACCGCTACACCCCGCTGGTGGCGCTGGACGGGGCGGACGGCCTGTTTCTCGACGTCACCGGCTGCACCCATCTGTTCGGCGGCGAACGCGCCATGCTCGACGACATCCTGTCGCGCTTTTTCCATCAGGGTTTCGACGTCCGCGCCGGGCTTGCCGCGACACCGGGCGCGGCTTGGGCGGCGGCACGGTTTGCCGGTGACCGCATCGTCGATGGCGGCGAGGAGGAAGCGCTGCTGGCACCCCTGCCGCTGGCCGCACTGCGCATCGAGCCGGCGACCCGCGCCAGCCTGGAAAGCGTCGGCCTGCGCACGGCGGGCGCCGTCATGGCGGCACCGCGCGCGCCGCTCGCCCGCCGCTTCGGCGCCTTGCTGCTCCTGCGCCTCGACCAGGCGCTTGGCCGTCTCGACGAGGCCGTGTCGCCGCGGCTGCCCGTCGCGCCGCTTTCGGTCGAACGCCATCTGGCCGAGCCCGTCACCTTGACCGAGGACATAGAACGGCTGGTGGGCATGCTGGCGACGACCTTGAAGATCGACCTCGAGCGTCGCGGCGAAGGCGCCAGGACGCTGGCGTTGCTGCTCTTTCGCGTCGACGGCGCCGTCAGCCGCATCGCCATCGGCACCTCGCGGCCGATGCGCGAACCCATGCTGATCCAGAAATTGTTCCATGAGCGGCTGGCCGCGCTCGAACAGGATATCGATGCCGGCTATGGCTTCGATCTGGTGCGGCTTTCGGTGCTGACATCAGCCGCTATCGACATGCAGCAGGCCGATCTTGCCGGCGAGGTGATCGACGACGGCGCCGATATCGCGCTGTTCGCCGACCGCATCCGCGCCCGGCTCGGCGATGGCGCGGTCCTGCAGCCGGTTGCCGTCGAAAGCCATCTGCCGGAGCGCGCCGTCGCCACCATCCCCTTCACCGAAGCCCCGCGCCGGACCACGCCGCCGAAGAAACCGGACAGACTGCAGGCGCCGATGATTATCTTCCCGCCGGAACGGCCGATCCGGCTGTTCCGCTCGCCCGAACCCATCGACGTGCCGGCCACCGAAATGCCCGAGGGGCCGCCGCTGAACTTCCGCTGGCGCCGCGCGCTCTACCGGGTGACGCGGGCCGAGGGGCCGGAGCGCATCGCCGCCGAATGGTGGCGCGAGTCGCCGAGCGACGAGGCGGCATCGACGCGCGACTATTTCCGCATCGAGGATGCCGACGGCCGCCGCTACTGGCTCTATAGGCAAGGCCTTTACGGCGGCGCCTCGCAGGTCCCGCCGCGCTGGTTCCTGCATGGGGTCTTTGCATGAACGCGCTGACCGTCATTCCCTATGCCGAGTTCGGCATCCAGTCGAATTTCTCCTTCCTGCGCGGCGCTTCCAAGCCGGAGGAGTTGGTGGTCGCCGCCAAGCTTCTGGGCTTTTCCGCGATCGGGCTTGCCGACCGCAACACGGTGGCCGGTGTGGTGCGCGCCTGGCAGCAGGCCAAGGTGGAAAAGCTTTCCTATCACCCCGGCTGTCGGCTGGTTTTTGGCGATGGCACGCCGGACATTCTCGCCTATCCCAGGGACCGCAAGGGCTGGGGACATCTGTGCCGCATGCTCACCCAGGCCAACCTGCGCGACGAGAACGAAAAGGGCGCCACCCTTCTCCAGCGCAGCGACCTGCTCGAATGGGGGGATCTGATGTCGCTGGCGGTCCTGCCCGATCTGTCGGCGGGTCCGCAAGACCGTCTCGCCTTGCTTCGTGATCTCAAGCATCGTTTCGGCCGGAACCTGCGGCTTGGCGTTTCACCCGACTATGCCGGCAATGACCGTTTCCGGATCGAGCAGGCAGCGGCGTTTGCCGAGAGCGCCGGCATCCCGCTGATGGCGACCAACGACGTCCTCTACCACACGGCCGAACGGCGCCCGCTGCAGGACGTGCTGACCGCGATCCGCCTCAACACACCCGTCTCCGAGGTCGGGCTGCAACTGGCCGCCAATGCCGAACGCCACCTGAGGCCGCCAATGGAGATGGCGCGCCTGTTCCGCAGGCATCCGCAGGCACTGGCCGAAACCTTGCGATTTGCGCAGGAGCTGACTTTTTCGTTGAGCGATCTCCAGTACAACTACCCCGACGAACCGACGGAATCGGGTCTCGGGCCGCAGGCCGAGCTGGAACGGCTGGCACGGGAGGGGGCTGCCGAGCGTTATCCCGCAGGTGTGCCCGCTTCGGTGACCAAGCGCATCGCGGAAGAGCTCGCTCTGATAGAGCGCCTCAACTACGCCCGCTATTTCCTGACCGTCTACGACATCGTCAAGTTCGCCCGCAGCCAGGACATTCTCTGCCAGGGGCGCGGTTCGGCCGCCAATTCGATCGTCTGCTTCTGCATCGGCATCACAGAAGTCGGCCCGGACAGGATCGACACGCTGTTCGAGCGCTTCATTTCCGAGGAGAGGAACGAACCGCCGGATATCGACGTCGATTTCGAGCATGAGCGACGCGAAGAGGTGATGCAGTACATCTATACGAAGTACAGCACCAAGCGCACGGCACTGGCCGCCGCCGTCATCAGCTATCGCGGCCGCTCGGCGCTGCGCGAAGTCTCCAAGGCAATGGGCCTGTCGGAGGATGTCAGGGGGTCATTGTCCGGTTCGATCTGGGGCTGGTCGACCTCGGAACTCGGCGAGAAGGAAGCTCGCGCCGGCGGCCTCGACCGCACCGATCCGGTGTCGCGGCATGTATTGGAACGCGCCAACGAGATCATGGGTTTTCCCCGCCACCTGTCGCAGCATGTCGGCGGCTTCGTCATCACCAGGGACCGGCTCGACGAGATCGTGCCCATCGTCAAGACGGCGATGGACGAGCGCAAGATGGTCGAATGGGACAAGGATGATCTCGACGCGGTGAAGATCCTGAAAGTGGACGTGCTGGCGCTCGGCATGCTGACCTGCCTGAAACGCGCCTTCACCTTGCTGGAGGAGCACTATCCCAATGCACGGGATAAATATGGCCGGCCCTATGTGCTGGCCACGTTGCCGCCCGAGGATAGAAATGTCTACGACATGATCTGCCGCGCCGACACGCTCGGCGTCTTCCAGATTGAATCCCGCGCCCAGATGTCGATGCTGCCGCGTCTCAAGCCGGACAATTTTTATGATCTCGTCATCGAAGTGGCGATCGTCCGGCCGGGTCCGATCCAGGGCGACATGGTCCATCCCTATCTGCGCCGCCGGCAAGGCAAGGAAAAACCCGAATATCAGAAGCCGGAGCTGGAGGCGATCCTCAGCAAGACGCTTGGCGTGCCGCTGTTCCAGGAACAGGCGATGAAGATCGCCATCGTCGCCGGCGGTTTCAGGCCGGGCGAGGCCGATGAACTGCGCCGCGCCATGGCCACCTTCAAGCGCACCGGCACGATCGGCAATTATCGCCGGCGCATGATCGACGGCATGGTTGACAAGGGATACACCAAGGACTTCGCCGAGCGCTGCTTCAAGCAGATCGAGGGTTTTGGCGAATACGGCTTTCCCGAAAGCCACGCCGCCTCCTTCGCGCTGCTGGTCTATGCCTCCTGCTGGTTCAAGACCTTCTATCCCGACGTGTTCTGCGCCGCGATCCTGAATTCGCAGCCTATGGGATTTTACCAGCCGGCCCAGCTGGTGCGCGACGCGCGCGACCATGGCGTCGACATTCGCGACGTCGACGTCAATTTCTCGGTCTGGGACTGCACGCTGGAGAAAGCGCCTTTCGATCCGGCCCGCATCCTCGCGCGCCATGCCGAGATGCGCGGCGTCATCGAGACGGATCATGCACTGCGGCTCGGCTTCAGGCAGATCAAGGGCCTGTCCAAGGAGCGCATGGAGCTGTTCGTCGACCGGCGCGGCGACGGCTACGTGTCCGTCAGGGACGTCTGGCTGCGCTCCGGTCTCGATGTCGACGAGATCGAGAGGCTGGCGCAAGCCGATGCCTTCCGTTCGCTTGGTCTTGATCGTCGCGAAGCCTTGTGGGCGGTGCGCGCGCTCGACGGCAAGAGCGCCGCCGAAAGGCTGCCGCTGTTCGACCAACCGGCGCTCCGCCTGCGCGAGCTGGAGCCCGAGACGAAGCTACCGAAAATGCCGCTCGGCGAGCATGTCATCCACGACTACCGCTCGCTCGGCCTGTCGCTGAAGGCGCATCCGGTCGCCTTCCTGCGCGAGCGGCTCGACCGCGCCGGCGTCACGCCCAATGCGAACCTGCCTTCCGTACGCGACGGCCGGCGTGTCTCCGTTGCCGGCCTCGTGCTGGTACGGCAGCGCCCCGGCAAGGGCAACGCGATCTTCCTGACGCTGGAAGACGACAAGGCGGTGGCCAACGTCATTTTGTGGCAAAGAACCTTCGACCGTTACCGGCCGATCGTCATGGGCGCGCGGTTCGTTCGGGTCACCGGGAAATTGCAGTCGGAATCGGGTGTGGTCCACATCGTTGCAGAAAAGGTCGAGGATCTGACGCCTTGGCTGACCGTGCTTCTGGAGAAGGTCAGCGAGGCTGGATCGGCGGTCGCCGGTCCTCAGGAACGCACTGCCAAAAGTCCGGATCGCGACAGTCGATCCACAATCCGGAGCACGCCGATCCGGCAGGATCTCGCGGCATTGTCGGGAGAGGCGGAACAAGTGATGCCCAAGGGGCGCAATTTTCAGTAGTGGCAAAAAACTTCGATGTCAGCGGGACAGCACCCCCTCTGTCCTGCCGGACATCTCCCCCGCAAGGGGCAGGGCTGTCCGGGGAAAGTTTTGAGTGAATCGAAATGCCGCATGTGCATGCCCCGTAAAACGGGGTTTGTCCGTCTTCTCTCTGGTTGTCGA
>NZ_JAMYQF010000100.1:0-9308 GCF_040320745.1 Mesorhizobium sp. M0621
CTTCGCCATCAGTCCCGACCTCCAACGGTCAAAACATCGAATCTGATTTGCTCAATCTTGGGAATCCTGATTCAGCTAAAACGCGAACCGCTCTAACGGCCCCGGACCACAAGTTCATGACCATATCCTCCTGCGGCTGTCGGGCCGGTGGCCGGCACCGTCTATTCTGCGTGTCGCTGTCGAACGTGCGTCGTTGCTGTCGATGGTCGGGCAAGGTTTCGGCGTCACGTTGCTCGGGGCCGCATCGAGCCTGTCACCTGTCGCGGGTGTCCGCTTTCTGCCGATCGCCGACGAGCCCGAACCTGTAGTGTTCTCAGCCGTGTGGTCGCCCTTCAACCGAAGCACCGCCCTCCGAAACCTACTCGACCTCGCAGAGGCGATGAGGCGATAGCGCGCGACCCCGGGCAGAACCGGGCCAACCCGTCCTATTCGCCGCCGATACTATCCGGCGACACGCCAGCCTCATCTTCGTAATTGCACTTCCCGAAATCCCCCATTCTCTGATCGGCTCCGACATTTTTGCCGATTGGAGCCTGTATGCGTGGAAGCCGAATCCTCTGGGGTCAGATCACCGTCGTTCTGACCATCGTTCTCGTGATGACTGCATGGCGCCTGACCGAATAATCCTTGGTCACAGCCACGCCCTGTACGGTGCGGCCCTCGTCCAGCAGCAACCGCAACGCCCCCAGTCGCCGCCCTCCGGCGACGACTTCGAACTTGGCTCCCTTCGGCGCCTTGGTCACAAGGTTATGGATGAGGCCATGGGCCTCGATGGTGGCGGCCAGTTCGGCCCTACCTGCGAGCGGGATAGTGATTTCAGCGGTATTCATCGACTTGCTCGTTGTTGGTTTCAGGGATTGACCTGAAGGGTTCAGGTCCCCTGAACCCCTGCCTCGCGGCGAGTAGCGGGGAGCGAGGGGGGCAAGTCCCGGGGGCGGAGGGGTCTCCCCGGTCTGCACCTAGCGAAGCGGAGGAAGATGGGGGAACCCGCCCGCGGGGGCTTGCTGGGGAGAGAGGGCCGCGCGCCTCTCTTCCCGCTACATAGGAAAGGTGCCGCTAGGCACATCCATGTCGGCGCAGCCGTGCCGCGAAGCGCGCCCAAGAGAGAAGAGCGTACAAAACGGAAGCACCGAAATGCCCGCCAGCGGGACCAAGTCAGATCGGTGCAGGAGAAAGACCGTGGCCCTGAGACCGGCTCAACAGGGCGGCCGTAGGAGCATCAGCAACGCGCCGCCGTCAGGCGGGATGCGGAACGGACGGCCCCCGGCGAAGGGCGCCGTTCTCTTTGAGCTGCGACCCTGGTGAGCGCCTTCGTGCCTAAAGCTGTGCCGTCGGGCTAAGCTTCAGCTTAAGATCGTTCTGAAAAGCCGAACATGGTTCGTCGAGGTAACACTTGAGGGAAGGATCCTTGTCGGGTTCCCTGTTTTTCGACAAAATCGCCCTGCAGAATTTATATTGCGATTTGGCGGCATCGCACTGCTGGGTGTCCGCCTTATAGCAAGCGTGGACCAAAACGGCTCCCACGTAATCATGCTCGACGTTGTTGGAAGACAGGTGGGTCTGAATGTCTTGGAGAATGGCAACTCCATGGGACATCCCATCTGCTCCGGAGTAGGTCATTACGAGTTGACCGGGTCGTTCAAAGCCGCTTACCGAGCCGCTCCCTGCAACGTTCTCGTAGGTGCCAGACAAATCCGGGGCCGACGTGAATGTCACCTTGAAGGGGGTGCCCCAGGCCGACGGGGGTGACATCCGTAAAGTCGGGACCGTAGTACACCGAGAGATACCATTCGCCCTCTGTAAGAGCGTTGGGGGCTTGCCCGAGCCCAAGGCGAGTGCATGCTCTTGTCGATGACAGTCCGAACGACGTTGGACGTGCCCTGCTGGATGCCTTCGCCGAAGCCGGTCCAGATGAAGGCGCCTACGGCCAACACAGCCACACCAGCAGGCCGAACCTCGCACCTGTTGACTTCGTTTCACGCCCGGGCTCGATTTCCGGCTGGTCCTGCATCCGCCCCTCGCAACGCTCGTCGGGAACAACTTGGGACCCGATTATGGGCCCCAAGGGATCGGTCAGCAGGCTTCCAGATGAACTTTCTTCTTCATGTGCATTCCTCCTCGACTCAAGGGCACTTGCCGTGCGGAGCCGAACACACGCAGTATGGCGATGATAACCCGATTGCGGCTTTCAAGTGTCCTCGCATCCCCCGAGGGCGCCACCTGATCTCTCAGGCAACCTTGTTCGGCGCCGCAGTTATTGAGGCGGCCGGCTTGGAAGCAGTTCCTTATGGCCCTCATGCATAAACCAGAGCACCCGTTTGAGATGACTGCGAAGGGCCTTACGGGCGCGGATTGGCTCTTTGACCGGATCGATACCCAGTACATCCAGCGCCATCTCCTCTTCGCTGGCTCTGTCGGCGCAAGCGTCCATGAGCTTCAAATAGAGCTCGATATGCTTGTCATCATATGCGGTTAGGCTTTCCGACCAGGGGACTTCCGTTGCAATGGTTGGATCAGGCGTTGGGCGCGATCTGCTTTTCATCCATATCTCGCTTTGGCGATGAACCAGGCCCCCGTTCCAAATTCAGAATATCTCCATCTAGCGCACTTTCAACCGTTCTCGGCCTTCTTCGGACAGTGCCCAATCGTTGCATATGGTCGTGGGTTCCAAATTGGCACGCGGCTGCTCGCGACCAATACATCCTCAACTTGGCGAGGCCATGTAACGCCCGGCTGAACCAGAATGGCGCGGCTATTGAGCATCGCCGATTGGATCGAACCTCTTATTTTAGCTTCGCGATAATCTTGTCTGGATGCTTGCAAGCGTCCATCATGCCGCCGTACATACGCTTAAGGATCTCGCCCATCACCGTACGAGCAGCAAACATTTCCAAACTCGATCTTGCAACTTGAGGCTTTGCGTTACTGCATAGCCGCATTGCACAAAGTGTGTTTGCGCATTGCACAACTTTTAGCCATTAAGCTTACAGCTGATGCACGCGATGGTTTCCTCCCATTCCATCGTATCAGCTGTTCCCCTCTGAAGGTTTTGACTTTACATACCTCGGTTTTCCGATGGCCCTTTTTTTGGCGGTCGCCACGTCGTTAATTGAAACGCGGCTCGATCGCCGGTTCAGCCATCAGGCTTTGGAACCCGTTCTGCCCGGCCGACCCCTCCCGATAACAGTCTGACCTTCGCCAGCCTTCTACGGGCAAGCATTCGCGCCAAAAGTTCAAAGCCGCGTCCGTAACATTCGACGATGAAAGCCAATGTCATCAGGTCAAGCCGGTCAAGCAGAAACTCGTCGATCGCATGTGTGAGCGCATCAGACTTTTGTCCGAACTGAAGGAGCAGGGCGCGCGCGTCTTCGATCGCGGCCTGGCAATCGTCTGCATCTATCAGGGAACTGATCCTGTCAAAGATCTGCAAGCGTCCTCACTTTTCGGAAGCCACACTCAGCATCGGAACAGGGTAACGTTTCGCGAAAAATCGCTCGGCAGCGCGTCGATCGAGCATGGTGCCTCAAATGACATGTGAATCCCGGCTCACCAAGATGTCGTCGAAGGCGAGCGAGCCGGCCCATGTCTGCGTCCCGACCGCCTGACAACTGGTCAGGAGGAACTGTGGCCACATTCGTCGTAGGCAAATGGGCCATCTATTCTTAAGCCGCCACGGTTCAGCCTAGATTACATGGGAAGCGACAATAACGGAAAGAAAAGGTTCGCAAAATGAGTAGGGTGGCTGGATCAAAAGAAGATTTGGCTGCACCAACGACCTTTGGGCCACTTCTGCAGCCCACCTTTCGCTCGATCTGGCTCGCCACGCAGGTTTCAAGCCTCGGCTGGTTGATGCAGACTGTCGCCATCAGCTGGCTGATGGCAACGATCTCGACTTCCGATCTGATGGTTGCGTTGGTTCAGGCTTCATCGAACCTGCCCGCCTTCGTCTTGTCTGTCTTCGCCGGGGCTCTCGCTGACAATTTCAGCCGGCGCCGGGTCATGTTCGCCGGTCGGTGCCTTATGGTGACTGCCTCCGCGATGCTGACCGCATCGGTGGCGCTGGGCTTTGTCAGTCCGTGGATGATCCTCGGCTTCAGCTTCTTGATCGCAAGCGGCGGTGCTCTCAATGATCCGGCTTGGCAAGCGTCGGTTGGCGATATTGTGGATCGACGAGATGTTCCCGCTGCCGTCACCCTGCTTTCTGTTGGATTCAATACCGTCCGGACTGTGGGCCCGGCGCTCGGCGGCATTGTGGTTGCCTCGTTTGGCCTTATGGCGGCATTCGCGGTGACCACGCTTACCTATTTCGTACCCTTGGCCACTATTTGGCGCTGCAAGTGGAAGGTTCGTTCTTCCCCTCTTCCACGCGAGTCGATGAGGACGGCGATCTATGACGGGCTGCGCTTCACGGCGATGTCATCGGAAATCAAGGCAGCGATCGCGCGCGGAACCCTCTTTGGCTTGGCGAGCATCGCCATACTCGCGCTGCTGCCGGTGGTTGTCCGCGATCAGCTGGGAGGAGGCCCGCTCGCCTATGGCGCGCTCATGGCCGGCTTCGGGACCGGAGCCGTCTTCGCTGGCCTCTCCAACAGCCTGTTCAGACGGAGCTTGTCGCAGGAGCGGCTGATGAGGCTCTCCTGCGTCGCCTGCGCGGCGTGCTCACTTTCCCTGGCACTGACAACTTCGATCGGGGTGGCGGCAATTGCACTCGCTTTGGGCGGCGCGGGCTGGGTCACCGCCTGGTCAGGGGTCGGTGTGAGCGTGCAGCTGGCAAGCCCGCGCTGGGTCGTGGGGCGCACGATCTCGATCTACTATGCTTTGATAGATGGTGGCATCGCGCTCGGCAGCTGGGTGTGGGGCACGGTGGCCGAAAACCATTCGCTGGCCCTGGCGCTGGAGGGTTCCGCTGCCTCCCTGATGTTCGTCGCTGCAGCCGGCGTTCTGTTTCCTCTTCGCGAGCGCCGCGACTCAGAGCCCGATCCTCTGGAGGAATTCGATGCCCCGGCTGTCGCGCTCAACCTGAAGCCGAGAAGCGGCCCGATCGTGGTCAAGGTCGAATATCTGATAGCCGAGAGAGATCTCGAGGCTTTCCTCGACCTCATGCGGCAGCGGCGTCATGTACACAGCCGGGTCGGTGCTCGGAATTGGACGCTCCAGCGGAACTTGCAGAAGCCTATGCATTGGACGGAAACGTTCCGCACGCCGACCTGGGCGGACTACCTTCGCCTCAATCATCGTCTGACGGAAGTGGACAAGGAACTGGACGAGCGTGTCTTCCAGTTGCACGCGGGAGAGGAAGCGCCTCAGATGACACTTTCCATCGAGCGACCGACAAGCTCGGCCCGCAAGCCCGAGCACTCAGCTTTTCGCCATCCCCGTCATTGAAGCCCGGCCGGCACAGAAAACGCGATTCTTGTCTATCGCGCAAACCGGTGCGGGAGACGGACAATCCACCAAAATTCGATGATGGGTGGCAGAGAAGAAGCACAGGCTGAGAGTGCGGCCGATCGGTCCCCACCGTGAGCGGAGCCTGGGGCTGCAGCGGCACGCGACTATTGCCGCGTGTCACATTTCGAATTTAAAGTCTTCATCAGCCCGCCTCGCTGATCCGGGCCAACGCTATCTTGAGGTTGGCATTTTGTCCCGCCAACTCGCTGAGACGATCACGTTCGGCGGCGACCACATGCGGACTGGAGTTGGCAACGATGCACCCGCGCGGAGCGTGCTGTTGCTGGAAGCAGGAAGGCATGATCGGCCAAAGCCGGGAGAGGTGCTGCCGGCGGTAGCGAATGGGCTGCTGCGTCAGCGTGATGTCTGGACGCCGTTCGCCGAGGCCGGCTTCGTTGAAAATCGTGCGCTTGTTTCGGTGTGGGCCAATGAAGTTCCCAGCGAGCGGCACGGCATGTTTTCCGCTCAAGGTGCCGGCTGGCAGCTCGACCTACGCGATTCGACCGGCTGATGGTGCAGGCGGCCAAGGCGGCAGATGTGGACACGCGGTTTGGCTCGGCCGTGGGTTCGGCAGTGCGCGACGATCAAGGCTGGCTGCTCAAACTGGCCGATGAAGCTATCGTTGCCCGCGCCGTGGTTTGGGCGACCGGTCGCAGTTGGAGGCTGGAGCGATGTTTCGGCGCCAAGCTCACCGTGCACGGACATCTTGCCGCCTACACACGCTTTTTCGACCGCGCACCGGGCGATTGCAGCATGGTCGTCGAGGCGCGTCCCGAAGGCTGGTGGTACAGCGCCGACTTGCGCGTGCCTCACCGATCCGGATCTGGGCAGCGAACTGCGCAAAGCCGGACATTGGTACCGCGCTTTAGCCGCAACGCAGTCCATCGCGCCGCTCGTGCCACCCAACGCAATCGAGACCGCCAGCATGATCAAGGCGGCGGGAACCGCAACGATCTATCCCGCCGCCGGTGACCGCTGGGTCGCGGCGGGCGACTGCCTGTTCTGTGCCGATCCACTGTCCTCACGCGGGATCGTGCATGCACGCCGGTCAGGCATCCTGGCGGCCTAACGCGGCATCGGACATGCTGGACGGGCGTGGCGATTTCGCCTGCGCCCGCTATGCAACAATTGCCACACGCGGCTTTGCCGATTACCTCCCGGCGCTGGCTGCCCACTATGCAGCCGCCGCGCGATGGGACACGCCTTTCTGGCAGCGCCGGCGCAGCCATGTCTTCCACGCGTCTAGCATCGAAGGAGGGAGGTCAGAGGTGGTCTCGGGACGGGGTGCTCGGCATTTATGAACCGACCGAGCGCCAGCGAGTGGTCGTCGGCGGGCTCGATGGGGCATCAGGTCAGGGAACTCGACCTCCATGATCACACCGACTTAATTCAAATTTGTCTGTATATATTGACGATTGAACTACCTTCACCTCGTAGACGGCAATGCGGGCGGGTAGAGAGGGTTCTATGATATGACAAGCGATTTTTCCGCCGCCCGAGTGCATTTAGATCGAGCGTATGACTACCTTTGTGGGGATGATCCGATGAGTCAAAGGGGCCGCGAAGCCTTGGACCTGCTAATTGAGGCGGTTGCCGTCGAAGAGTTCAAGCAGCCACGCCAAAGCGCGGAGGTGCTAAGGTTTCCGATCGGGCGCCGCTGCTGAGGTAATCTCCACGGCCGCCATGTAGCCTGGCAGGCGAGGCGCTCACGGCAAGGACTCGCTGCCCCGTGAGGGCCGGGAACGAACGCATTGGCAAACCGAAAGCCCACTTGCCAGACCAGCGCCCGGCCGGCATGGCAAGAGAGCTGGCGGGTTCCCAGGCGGAGACATTGATGCCGGACTATGACGTGCTTTGCATCGGCAATGCCATTGTCGACATCATTGCCTAGTGCGACGTGGCTTTTCTCGAGACCAACGGCGTCATCAAGGGTGCGATGACCCTCATCGACACGCAACGAACAGAGCTGCTGTACAGCCGCATGGGTCAGGCGATCGAAGCCTCGGGCGGCAGCGCCGGCAACACCGCCGCCGGCGTAGCCAGCTTCGGCGGGCGCGCCGCCTTCTTCGGCAAGGTGTCGAACGACGCGCTCGGCGAGATCTACGCCCACGACATCCACGCCCAGGGCGTCGCCTTCGACACCAAACCCCTGGTGGGACAACCACCGACGGCGCGCTCGATGATCTTCGTCACGGCCGATGGCGAGCGCTTATATCGGCCTGCATGGAACTCGGGCCGGAAGACATCGAGCCCGACAAGGCGTCGGGCGCCAAGGTGAAATTCGAGGGCTATCTGTGGGACCCGCCGCGCGCCAAGGAAGCGATCCGGCAGATCGCGCGCCTGGCGCATGCCGCCGGACGCGAAGTGTCGATGACGCTGTCGGATTCGTTTTGCGTCGACCCCGCCGCGACGAGTTCCTCGAGCTGATGCGCTCCGGCACGGCAGCAGCAGGTCGTCTGGATGGCCGGAACTATCCGGGTGAGTACGTCGGCGATTGGCCGAGTGGTCGAGGCCATTGAGCTTGCAGGTTCGATCAGCGACGCAATGATCGCCAGCGCTCGGCGCCTTCATCCGAGCCTGCAAGAGCGGATTCTCGCCTTTAGGCGAAGATTGCTTCATTATGCTCCTCCCCAAATGGCGAAAACAGCGATCCTAGTTTAGTTGTCGTGGAGGCGACCCGGAGTATTCGCGCCAGTTCGGTCATGATCCCCTCGTCTTCGAGGTCGCTGGGGCGGTTCTGACAGGGCGCGCCGCGCATGATCTGCGGCGGGCAAGAGGACAGATGCCGCTCCTGAAGGTGGGCCGGATACCCGCTGCGAAAGAACCACGGCCGGTTCACGTTAGCCGCGCCCAATTCGCTCTCACCTGGAAAAAGACGGGCGAGGTTTGCCTTGAGCTGACCGTGTTAGCCTGCGGCCCAGGTCGGGGGCTAGGGTCTCGAACTTTTCGCGCAGTTCCTCCGTCAGGGCCCTTGCGTCGGCGCCACTGTCAACCACCCGGGTATTGAGCAATATCAAGAGCTCCGTCCGTTCCTTGGCGTATTCCGTTCTGCGGAACAATCCCCCCAAAAGCGGAATATCTTTCAGCACAGGAACCCCAGAATTGGCACGGTTGGTGCTGTCTTGCATCAATCCGCCGATAGCGATCGTGTCGCCGCTTTGGGTGGATACGGTACTCTGGAGGCGGCGCACCGAAATCACCGGGGATTGAACATTGGTTAGCGTGTTCCTGTTGGCGGTGCTGACCTCCTCGAATGTATCGAGTGTTATACTACCCCCGGCACCTATTCTGGGCGTAACAGCCAAGATCGCACCTGTGTCGCGCATTTCGACGTCGCTCACGATCGGAGAGTTCTCGCTTAGGACAGATTGCGATGATCGCGCTAGGACGGGGACCTGATCGCCCACCTGGATCGTGGCCGTTTGATTGTCGACCGCAAGAATGCGCGGCGCGGACACAACCTTTACCTCCCCAAGCGCTCTTAGCCCGTGTAACACAATGTTGGCGTCCTTGCCGGGAAATACATACGATAAACCATTTGGAACTGCGCCTAAGCCCCTGGTGGAGAGAAGATAGTCCACGCCGTAACTCAGACCATCATCCAGCCGAACCTCGGCGATGATGGCTTGGATGAGGACCTGTCGAGGCTTGAGATCGAGTTGACGGATCGCGGCCTCCACGATCTTGTAGTCGTGGGGTGCTGCGAGTACTACCAGCGCGTTCTGTCCGGGGTCCGCCCGAATCCGAACCGGCGCCGAGAGGCCGAGACGGTTCGCTGACACGACCGTTTCGTCCACCGAATCCGTTGTCGAGACGGTCGCATCTGGCATTTCGGCCGGCGAAGCTGACACGTTGACCGG
>NZ_JAMYQF010000101.1:0-8750 GCF_040320745.1 Mesorhizobium sp. M0621
CATGCTGACCTCCTTGCCCAGCATGAAGGTTGAATCAGATTTGCACGCCTAAGGGAATCCCAAGCCGATTCAGTCTCATTTCATCCCGCTCTAGAGGCGCCGGTGATCCTGTTCGATGCGATTGTTGAGATACCGGCTCTTGCGGGTGCGGATCGCATCAGTGATCGCCGCATGACGTTTCCTTGTGCCGGCTGAAACGCTCCAGTGCATTTGCGGCGAAAAGTGGACGACCCAGCGATGCACGGTAGGAGTGATCGACGCTTAATCCGCGCTTGGCCATCGTTCTTCCAGATCGCGAAGGCTGAAATTCTAGGCCAGGTACCACCGGGCGCATAGCAGGGTCACCGAACTGGTCGAAATGGCGGCCCTTCAACATTATGCACTCCTCCACAGCTGAGGAGCGTTCCATGCCATGGTCCGCTTACTGAACAGTTTGCGACCGAACCCTGGAAGTATGCTGCCATCGCCCGAGCACGTGCCGCAATTCGGGCATCTACGCGCGCGGCCCTACTCGTTACTCCTACGTGCTGCGCTCTGCCTCCTTGTCCGTTATATGCCTGCGTTCAGCCGGGCCTAAGTGCTCAAATGTTTTTCGGGGAACCGATAATCGGAATCGAGACAGATACGTATAGAATGGCGCAGCCCAGCCGAACATCACGGCGCAGTTGGACGCAACCTGATCACTCCAACATCGTTCTCGATTGCGATGTCAGTCCCATATGGCTTCGAGAGTGTCTGTAGACGCTCCAAAATGGCCTTTGCATGCAGCCCGGCGACCAACCGCGGGAGGCCTCGGTTAGCAAACCTCTTCGAGTAACCGAGTTCGACAGGGTAGAGCCGCAGTTCAGCCAGCTGATTCTGCTCAAAGCGGCTAACGGTGATGATGCTCTCATAGTAGACTGGGGCGGAGAGCGCTTCTACAAACCCCTCAGCGGTAGGGTACCCTTTTGCTTCCTCTTCGACTGTCACCTCGGCATCTGTATCGACCCTCGGGTCCTTCCCATAGACCTCGAACATGTCAGCCCCCGCAGGGGTCCGGAGCTGATCGTAGAAGAAATTCCCCAAGCTGTAAAAGATGGGCCGGCCCATGTAGATCTCGATTCCTCGCAGCAGGTGCGGTCCGTGCCCGACATATGCGTCAGCTCCGGCGTCAATCATTCGACGCGCAAACGACTGCTCGTAATCGGCGGACTCATGGCTCCAGTTCCCGGGATTGTGACAATGGTTCGTTACGATGCAGAAGTCTGAGAACTGCTTGCCGCGGCGAACGTTTCGTAGAATGTCGGCGACATCTCGCCGATCCGCTTCGTAGCTGTAGCCGGCCTTTTCGCCAACTTTATATTTCATTCCAGCGAAGGCGACCCGGTTCGGATCAGCACGGCCGGGCTCGGAGTCGGGCAGCGCATCGCGCACCTGCCTCAAATTTTCGAGCATTTCTGGCCGCACCACGATGCTTTTCTCCAAACGGAGTGCGTTGAGCCCCGGTCTGCCAGGCGCCTCGCCGGCGGGATCACCCGCACGAGCCATTGGGGCAAACGATGTAGCAAACGACACCAACGCCACGCGACCTCGGACAGTCTCCAGAAAGCGAGCGGCCCCGGCTTGTGCGAGATTCTCGCCCGCACCTGCATGGATGATGCCGTTCTCATCGAGCACACGGCTCGTCTCGCGCATGCCTTCAAGGCCCCAGTCGAGGGTATGGTTGTTCGCGCGACTGACAGTGTTGAACCCCATCGCCTTCAGATCGGGGCCAATCTCTGGCAAGCTGATAAGATACGCACCGCCGTACTCAGCCTCCGGGCTTCCCTTGAACGATCGGATATCGAAGATGTTGGTTTCTAGGTTGCCAAACGTGACATCGGCATCACGAAGGATCTTGACGAGGCCATCAAAGCCGGGATGTTGGTATTTCGTCAGCGGCCGCGACAGGATGAGGTCACCCACTGCTACCATGGTGAAACCGTCCGCCACGTTTGTTTGTACTGAACCGACCGTATCGAAGTTGTCATCCTGCTCGACGACGCGAGGACCGTTTTCGCGCAAATGCTTTTCCATACAGCTTCTCCTTTAGTTACGTATGCTTCTTGGCAACGATGTTGGATGTCAGAGGACTGGGGCTACGCCACAGGGGCCCAGGAATTGGCCAGCGCTGCCGACTGGGTAGGCATGCCCGTGGCCGGAGCGCGCACGTGGCATGCCACGACCCGCCCGTCTGCCATCGGCACCAAAGGGGGCACTTCGATGCGGCATCGCTCCACCGCGAATGGGCAACGCGGATGAAACGCGCATCCGCTCGGCGGATTGATCGGGCTTGGCACCTCGCCCTCGACGGGGGCCTCCAGCCGAATCCGCGTAGGATCGGGCGCTGGAGCTGCCGCGATCAGCGCCTCGGTGTAGGGATGGACCGGTTTCGCGAAGAGCGCCTCGCTAGGGGCGAGCTCCACGATCCGCCCCAGGTACATGACCGCAACGCGATGCGCGATATGCTCCACGACGCCCAGGTCATGCGAGATGAAGACGAAGGCGATGCCCATCTGCTGTTGCAGATCCAGAAGCAGATTCAAGATCTGTGCCTGCACGGAGACATCTAGGGCTGACACGGCTTCATCGGCGATGATGAGCGAGGGGTTAAGCGACAGGGCGCGTGCAATGCCGAGCCGCTGCCGCTGACCGCCCGACAATTCGGACGGGAGCCTGTGCATCATTTCGGGCGACATCCCGACTTTTCGGAGAAGGTCAGCAGCAAGCGCGTTGCGCTGCTTGCGGCTGAGACGCTCAAAATTCTCGACAGGCTCCGTGATAATTTGCCCGGCAGTCAGGCGCGGGTTCAGCGAGGAGTAAGGATCCTGAAACACCATCTGCATCCGACGGCGCCAGGCGCGGAGCGCGTCCTTCTTGAGGCCCGCAATATCGGTCCCGTCGATCAGCACGCGCCCAGCCGTCGGCTCGACGAGTCGCATTAACAGCCGCGCGACAGTCGACTTGCCGCAGCCGGATTCACCCACGATGCAAAGCGTCTCGCCCTCCTCGACGGAAAAGGATACATCCTCCACCGCCCGGATTACCGGAATGGTCTTCTTCAGGAATCCTGCACCGAGCGGATAATACTTGGTCAGATTCTCGACTTTCAGCAGAGGGCCGTTCATGCGCCCATCACCTCTTCGGCGCGCCAGCAAGCTGCGGCGTGGCTCGATCCGACATCACGCAAGGGGGGCCTCTTCTCGCGGCAAATGTCGATCGCAAAGGGGCAGCGAGGGGCAAAACTGCAGCCGGCAATAGGTTCGCGCAGACTTGGCACGATGCCGGCAATTTCTGGAAGGCGGCGCTGACGGCCTCGCCGCGGATCAGGCACCGATCGCATCAGCCCCTGAGTGTAGGGATGCGCCGGACGCGCAAACAAATCTATCACGTTCGCTTGTTCTACGATCCGGCCGGCATACATCACGATCACGCGTTGGCATGTCTCGGCGATCACCCCCAGGTCATGCGTGATGAACATGACGGCCGTTCCCGTGCGCTCTTTCAGCTCGACGATGAGCCGCAGGATCTGCGCCTGGATTGTGACATCGAGTGCAGTCGTCGGCTCATCGGCAATCAACAGTTCCGGTGAGCAGGCCAGGGCCATGGCGATCATAGCGCGCTGGCGCATGCCACCCGACATTTCGTGGGGATAGTTGTTCACGCGACGCTCGGGGTCGGCGATGCGGACCAGACTGAGCATCTCCTTGGCTTTCGCCATGGCAACGGGCCGCGAGGCCTTGGTGTGGAGCTGCACAGCTTCCGCGATCTGGTGCCCAACCGTATAGACCGGGTTCAGACTCGTCATAGGCTCCTGGAAGATCATGGCGATCTGGTCGCCGCGGATCTTTCGCATCTCCCGATCGGACAGTTCGAGCAGGTCGCGCCCGCGAAAACGGATCTCGCCGCCAACCGTCCTGGCGGACAGCTTCGGCAGCAGGCGAAGAATGGATAGAGCGGTGACGCTCTTCCCGCATCCGGATTCGCCGACGACCCCAAGCGTTTCGCCTTTGTTAACCTGAAAACTGATGCCGCTCAGGGCACGGGTGACGCTTTCCTCGCCGTAAAAATGCGTCTCAAGGTCGCGAACGTCGAGAAGCACATCATCCCCTGCAGATTCTCGCATCAGCATGTCAGCGTCTCCGCTTCGAGCGGGGATCGAACATGTCGCGCAGACCGTCGCCGAGAAGATTGACGGCAAGGACCGTGACGGCAAGGCAGATACCCGGTGCAAAGATCGTCATTGGGGCGATGGCAAGATAGAGGCGCGAACTGGCAATCATGTTGCCCCAGCTCGGAATCTCAGGCGGCACGCCCACGCCGAGAAAGCTCAGCCCCGCCTCCGTCAGGATCGCGCTGGCGCAGACAGTAGCACCTTGGACCATCAGCGCCGGAATGGTGCTCGGCAGGATATGCCGCCACAGCACCTTGGGCAGGCGCGCACCGCCGCAGAGCGCGGCCTCCACGTAGGGACGCTCGCGAACACCCAGAACCACCGAACGAACAAGCCGCGCTACGGCTGGCGTCTCAGGGATTGCGATGGCGACGATGAGGATGCCGATCCCCGGGCCTGTCAGAGAAATAAGCGCAATCGCCAGCAGAATGGTTGGGATCGACATCAGGCCGTCCATGATCCGCATGACGACGCTGTCGAAAGGGCGGCTGTAGCCGGCGAGGATGCCAATCAGGAGCCCGGCTAAAGACGCACATGTCGCCGACAGCAATCCGACCATCAGGGATACTCGGGCCCCAAAGATCGTTCGCGCAAACACGTCCCGGCCCAGATTGTCGCTTCCGAACCACATCTCGGCGGAAAGCGGCTGAAGGCGCTTGAATGGATCCATCGTCACCGGATCGCCGGCGTAAAGCGGGGCTGCCAAGGCCAGAACGACCAGGAGCCCTAGGAGGCCACCGCCGATCCAGACCAACGGGTGCCGCCTTGCGAGCAGGGGAAGATCGGACAGCTGCAGCCGACCCATCGGCACTACTTCAACTGGTACGGACAAAATCGTCATATCAGTACCGGATCCGGGGATCGATCAGCGTGTAGGCCAGATCGACCGTGAGATTGATGAGGACGTACAGACCCGAAGTCAGGACGAGCACGCTCTGGATGATGGGATAGTCGCGATTGTTGATCGCATCTACGACCAGGCGGCCGATACCGGGTATGTTGAACACCGTTTCCGTGAGGACGACTCCGCCTATCAAATAGGCGAAGCTTATGCCGATCACGGTCAGGATCGGGACGCCGGCATTCTTCAACGCATGGTGGAAAAGCATGGCATAGGCAGAAGCGCCCTTGGCGGCGGCTGTTCGCATATAGTCTTCCGACAGGACCTCGAGCATGCTCGCCCGCGTAACCCGCGCGATGAATGCAATGTAGCCAAGACTTAGCGCCACGGTGGGCAGGATCAGGTGCACAAACCAAGCCCCGAGGCCAGCATCGATCGGCACATATCCCTGGACCGGCAGCCAGTGTGCCCTGATGGCGAAAAAGTATATAAAAAAAAAGCCGATGACAAAGACCGGCACGGAATAACCGAGTGCCGAGAACGCCGCCAGGAGGCGGTCGACGAAACCGCCAGTTCGCCACGCGGCAAGGATGCCGAACGAGACCCCGACCGTCACCGAAAGGAACATCGTCAGGATCGACAGGGAAAGGGTCGGTTCAAGCCGCTGCGAGATTAGCTCAAGAACAGGCCGTCCGGCAAAGATCGAGGTGCCGAAATCGCCGCCCACCATGTCGCGCACCCAGCGCAAGAACTGAATCGGCATAGGATCGTTCAATCCCAGCTGCTCGCGGATGCCGGCGATCATCTCCGGCGTGGCCTGCCTACCAGCGATCATGGCCGCCGGATCGCCCGGTGCCAGTCTGAGAAGCAGAAACACGAAAATCCCGACCATCGCCATGACGGCGATGGTCGAAAACAATCTGCGAAGGACGTAGTCAGCCATCTCGGCTCAGGCCTTCTGCATGTTCCACATAGGGACAAGCCCCGGCATGCCGATGAGGCCGGTGAGTGCCTTGCGGCGTGCGATTGGCGAGACAGCTTCACCCAGTAGAACGGTGCCCACGAAATTCCAATATTCTTGTTGCATCTTGCGCGCCAGTGCCTTGCGCTCTTCAAGCGTTTCGACTTTCGCCCATTTGCCGCGAAGAGCCTCATATTCATCGCTCTTCGGCCAGCCAAACCAACCCTTCTCGCCATTCGCGCTTAGAGTGGGGTTGCCGACTGGATCGCTGCGTTCATAATCGGACTCGTTTGTGATGAATATGCTCCAGCCGCCGTTCTCGACAGAGCCGTTATTTGCCCGGCGTGCGACAAGCCCGCCCCAGTCGCTCGGCGCAAGCTCGGCATTGACCCCAATCTTCCGCAGCGTGGCTGCCAGAAGCTGAGAGGTATTGCTTGCCTCCGCCCAATCCGTGGGTTGGAGAATGACGACCTTCTCGCCGGTGTATCCGGCCTCCTTGAACAGCTGCTTGGCCTTTTCCGGATCACCACCTTTCTTGTACCATCCCGTGTTTTCGTCGTTGGAATAAGGCGTATGGTTTCCAAATATCGAAGTGACAACGCTAATGTATTCTGGAGGAAAACTGGTGCGCATGAATGCCTCCTGATCGATCAGGAGGAGCATCGCTTGGCGCGCCTTGACGTTGTCGAACGGCTTCTGCAGACAGTTCATGCGCATGAAGTAAACACTGCCCGACTTGTTCAGAACCTGCAGTGCAAGGTTGGGATCGGTCTCAATCGTTGAGTAAAGATCGGAGGCGGGCGTCCAAATGAAATCGACTTCGCCCGCCTGCAAGGCCGCGAAAGCAGTCTGCTGATCGGAAATATTGTCCCAGATAACGCGATCGACGTTGACGAGCTTTCCGCCGGCCAATCCATCGGAAGGCTCGCTACGAGGTACATATTTCTCATTGCGGTCGTAGGTGAAGTTCGCGCCTGGCTTGGCAAGAGCCTCGTTGAATTTGAAGGGTCCCGATCCGATATTCGCGGTTACCTGCTCTGTCGCAGGGCGGCTCGCGTCCTTCTCGCGCATGATGTACAGGCACGGCGGAGCCACTTTCGCCAAGATATCGCTCAGAATCCCCAACGGCTCCGTTAGCGCGATGGTGAAGGTCTTGTCATCCTTCTTTGAGATATCCTTGGCTCGCTCCATAATCAGTTTTCCGCCGGGATCCACCTGGGCCCAGCGACGGATCGAGGCTACGCAGTCCGCTGCGGTGACGGGAGTCCCGTCGTGCCAGCCCAGACCGTCGCGGAGCTCGAACGTATAGGTCTTTTTGTCGTCGGAAACGCCCCATTTCCCGATCATTTGCGGCTGCGGCGTCAACTTCGAATCAAGGGCAAACAGCGTATCGTAAACCGCCAGGGCATGGTTGGCAGTGATGGTTGCTGTAGTAACGACCGGGTCGAACACACTGAGGTCACCCATCACCATCCGGACTGTCCGCGCTGCGATTGGTGCTGTCTGTGCTCGCAGGACGGATGGGATCGATATAGCCGCTCCGGCGGCCAAACCCGCCTTGATCATTTCGCGTCGTGAGATTGTCACGTTACATTCCCCTTTTTTTGGCTGGAAGAGAGCTAGTCTGACTGCTGGGTGAAGCGGCTATCAATTCGTCGTCGCTCGGATGCTTAGGCGCATGCCGCAACACTAATTCCGCTCTCGGCGTTGCTTTTTTGTTAGTCAGTTTGCAAGTGCCGAAGGGCTTCCGTCAAATTCAGTGTTTGTATTGATGTCATCTGGATTTGAGATAGATGAAGGACGGCATAAGGCCCGAATGGGAGACTAGGGGCGCTCCGTCACTATTGCGTTCGTTCACGCGGCCACAGTCTGCTGCGCGTCACCCATCGCAGGCGCCCGCTCGAAGGGAAAATCTGATCAATGAAGAGAGCAGAGACAAGCTCGGTATATAGAAGCACATCCGTCAAGGTGTTCAGTCGCCAACCCTTGTGTCGGGTTCGAGCCATGCCTTTCGTAGGTAACTGAGGCGTTCAGGCTGGTAGTTTTGGGCATCAGTGCGTCATGTCGCTGTTGGGTAAGCCCTTGGATGTGCGCTCGAGGGTCCTAGTCAGTGTGCGGATCACACCCGTGCGCGACCTTCGCCTTGAACTCGGCCGAACCGTTTGTGTGTCGTCATTGAGGATCGTCCTTCCCATAGGTCGATCCAGCCTACGCCCTTGTCTCAAAAACGGGCACCACCTCTCTCATCGTCACGGGAACGAGCACTGGTGCTGCGGTAAACATGGACGCCCGACCGCGACACATCCAACGCACTGCACAGCCATACCACCCGCCAGAGGCTCCGGTGCCTCGCGATGAAAGCGAACCTCATGTCACTTCCCTCGCGAAGTAGGCTGGCCCTTTTTTAGGATGTCACGCTCCGCCTTCAGCTTCGCGACTTCCTTGCGAAGCTGGTCGATCTCCAATAGCTCCGGCTTCATCTGCCCCGGGAGCTGCGGATCCACAGCTCGCGTATCCATTTGCGCAGCACATTGTCGTGGAGATCGAGGTCTGGCGGCTTTCGCTTCCTCCCAATCAAAGCACACCGGCGCCAGCATCGACCAAGCCCTGTCCAGGCATCCGCAATCTTAACCACTATTCCATCCGCGAAGGGTAATCTGACCTAGAGCGGTTCGCATTTAGGTTGACTTGTAGCCTGCGCTTTCGATGTAGTTGTTGCATTCGTTTGGGGTGACGTCGTCGAGGGTGCTGGCGAT
>NZ_JAMYQF010000102.1:0-8560 GCF_040320745.1 Mesorhizobium sp. M0621
CGCCGCCGGTCAATCCGAGCCGACCAAGAGACCGATCCTGCCTCAATCAGATGGCCTTCATATATGAATAACTTTCCCCGGACAGTCCTGCCCCTCGTGGGGGAGATGTCCGGAAGGACAGAGGGGGCGCTGTCCCGCTGACCCGAGTAGTCAAATCTTTTCTTTGACCTGCCTCGCAGTAGGTAGCAGTTATGAAGTTAGATCAGAGGGGCTGGCGATCCGTCACGCCCCCCTCTGCCCTGCCGGGCATCTCCCCCACGAGGGGGGAGATTGGCAGTTCTACCGCCGCGCGATTAGATTGCCGCTTCCCTTGTCCGAGGTGAGACGCACGGCATCGCCGCCGTGCTCGAACGCGCCGGGGTGCGGCGGCCGATCCTGCTGCACGGCGCCGACGCCACCGTCTGGCCGTTTGTGGAGCTTGCGCGGCGCAAGCGCTGGTCGACGCGGGTCGGGCTGGAAGACGGCAAGACGCTTACGGACGGAACTGTGGCGCAGGACAATGCGGAAATCGTTGCTGCTGCCGTGGCGATTTTTCGCGGTGCGCCCGCGGGCTGAGCGGCGGAGAGGCGCCTCAGGTCTGTCCGGCCGGTGCTGTCCAGCTGCGCAAAATGTGTTTCTGGATCTTGCCGGATGCGGTGCGCGGCAGCGCATCGGTGAGCAGGAATTCCTTCGGCACTTTGTAGCGGGCGATGCGCTCGCCGCAGTGGCTTGCCAGATCACCCGGATCGAGAACGCAACCTGACTTCAGCACGACAAAGGCGCGCCCGATTTCGCCCCAGCGCTCGTCGGCGATGCCGATCACTGCTGCTTCGGCGATGTCGGGATGGTCGAGCAGCGCCATTTCGATTTCGACCGGATAGACGTTCTCACCGCCGGAGATGAACATGTCCTTGAGGCGGTCGACGAGGGTGACGAAGCCTTCCTTATCCCGCCTGGCAATGTCGCCGGTGCGGAACCAGCCGTCGGCGGTGAAGGCGCGGGCAGTCTCTTCCGGCCGGTTCCAGTAGCCCGGCGTGATGCTGGGGCTGGACAGCCATATCTCGCCTGGCTCGTCGGTGGCGACGTCGCGGCCATAGCCGTCGACGATGCGCAGGCCGATCATCGGCGCCGGCAGACCGGCCGAGCCCGCCTTGCCTGTGATCCGGTCGGCCTCGACCGGCATGCCGAGCACGGTGCCGGCCTCGGTCATACCGAAACCATCGGCCATGCGTACGCCTTGTGCCAGCCACCAGAGGATGTCGGCAGCAGGATTGGGCGCGCCGCCGGTGAAGATAGCAGTGAGCGAGGTCAAGTGCGCAGGCGCAAAATCGGTATGGTCGCGCAGCATCCTGGCCATCTGCGGCACGCAGAAATAATGGGTGATGCCAAGCGCAGGATCGGCGAGGCGGCGGTTGGTGACGCCGGCGTCGAAGCCGGACGAGATCAGCACCGTGCCGCCCTGCAAAAGCGGTGGACGCAGGCTGGTGATGAGGCCGATGACATGAAACATCGGCGCGTCGCAGAGGAAGACGCTGGCATTGCCGACCCGCCCCAGCACGCCGAAATTGACCGCGGTGGCGAAGGCGTTGGCCTCGGTGACAACAACCCCTTTCGGCCGGCCTGACGTGCCCGAAGTGTAGAGGATGATCGACGGCGCATCGCTGGCCGGCAAGGGACGGCGCGGTGCCAGCACCTGCGCCTCGACCGCTGCCGCGAAGGCAGTGACTTCGATTGGCGTGCAGCCCTTGGGCAGCACCGTTTCAAGGACGGTGTCATGCAGCAGCAGGACCGGATCGCAATCGGCCAGGATCGCCTGCCGTTCGGCACTGGCGAGCCGCCAGTTGAGCGGCACGAAGATGGCGCCGAGCCGCATCGCTGCCTGCTGCAGGATGAGGAGGTCGGCGCTGTTGCGGGCAAGCGTGGCGATCCGTTGTCCCTGTTCGATACCATAGCCGGTTTCGAGGACCCCGACGGCGCGCTGGATGGCCTCGTCGAGAGCGGCATAGGTCCAGCGCCGGCCGGTTGCCAGATCAACGCACGCAATACGATCCGGCTGCGTGCCGGCATGCAGGGCCACGGGATCTGGCGTCGTCCAGGCCGGCATTCGCATCTCCTCCCAGATTGCGTCGGTGGTTTATCGCGCCTTGTCGTAGGCGCCGAGACCCGGCTTGTAGCTCTTTTCGTCGATAAACTGGCGGATGCCTTCCTTGCGGCCGTCATTGTCGTGGGAATTGGCCGCCTCCTGTGCCCGCACCAGATAATCTTCGGCATTGTCGTAGGTCATCTCGGCTACGCGGCGGATGGCGTCTTTGGTCGCCTTC
Organism: Mesorhizobium sp. M0621; assembly: GCF_040320745.1. Classification (NCBI taxonomy): domain Bacteria; kingdom Pseudomonadati; phylum Pseudomonadota; class Alphaproteobacteria; order Hyphomicrobiales; family Phyllobacteriaceae; genus Mesorhizobium; species Mesorhizobium sp. M0621. Next base: position 2,301 of record NZ_JAMYQF010000102.1, read on the forward strand.
AGGGCAATCGGGTTCTTCTTTAGCAGGACGTTCGCAACCTCGGTGACGCGCGCCTTGAGGTCGGCCAGCGGCAGGCTTTCGTTGACCAGCTTCCAGGCCGCGGCCTTCCTGCCATCGATAAGCTCGCCGGTCAGCGCGTGGTACATGGCGTCGCGCATCGACAAAAGGTCGACCACCACCTTGGTGGCGCCGCCGCCGGGCAGGATGCCCCAGTTGATCTCCGACAGAGCGAACTGCGCCTCGTCGACGGCGAAGGCGAGGTCGCAAGCGAAGAGGGGGCCATAGCCGCCGCCGAAACACCAGCCATTGACCATGGCGATGGTCGGCTTGCCGTACCAGCGCAAGCGCCGCCACCAGCCATAGGCTTCGGACTGCGCCTTGCGGATGGCACCAAGCCCCTTGGCTTCGGTCTCGCGAAAATACTCCTTTAGGTCCATGCCCGCCGACCAGGCGCTGCCTTCGCCGGACAGAACCAGCACGCCGACGTCGTCGCGGAATTCAAGCTCGTCGAGAACCTCCATCATTTGCCGGTTGAGCGCCGGGTTCATGCAGTTGCGCTTGTCCGGCCGGTTGAAGCGCACCCAGGCGATGCCATTCTCGATGTCGAAGGCAACAGTCTCTTCGGTCATGGTTCATGTCCTCCCATTCCGCCTTTGATATTGGTAGAAATTGCTATGTTGCATAGCTATCGTGTTTGCTATGTCGCATAGTCTTTTTCGCTTGACAAGGTCTTTGATCGCGGTGATCGCTTGCAGCATGGACGATACAAAGGTTCACACCAGCCGCAGCGCGCCAGGCGCTATGGCCGAAGACGCACTCGATGCGCAGATCGGCTACAATCTCAGGCGCGCCTCGGCCTTTGCCTTGAATGATTTCGCGGTCGAACTGACTGACGCGGCGCTGCGTCCGGTCACCTATGCCATGCTGGCGCTGATCGACGAGAAGCCCGGCATCCGCGCCGCAGAACTGTGTCGGCTGCTCGGCATGAAGAGCGCCAACATGGCGCCGTTGCTCGCTGAACTGGAAGAACGCGGACTGGTCGAACGCGACGACCATGCCGGGGACAAACGCGTGCAGGTGCTTGCCCTGACGAAGGCCGCCAGAGCGGCCATGCCCGGATGGCGGCAACAGGTTCGCCGGCACGAGGACCGGTTCCTGCACAGGCTGACGAAAAAGGAGCGGGCAACGCTGCTGCGGTTGCTACGCCTGATCTGGACGGACGACGACTGAGGGGGGGCTGCCTCGGCGGTGCGGGATAGTCACTGCGTTATCTCTCACCCAGAACAATCCGGATCGCCTCGTCCACCACTGGGTGCAGCCCACTCGCCTGAAAGGACAGCCGGTTGCCGGAGCCGACATTGCTGGTCATGGCGATGGTCAGGCTTGAGAGCGTGTCATGCAGCATGACGGCGACATAGCCGGGGATGCTGCCCTGATGGCCGTAGAAGGCGCGGTCGGCGTAGGCGCTCTGGAACATGCCGGCACCGGTCTCGCGCATGCGGGTGCCGGGGAAGCTTGCCGGCACGCGATGTTCGAACATCTCGGCGAAGAAAGGCGGCGACAGCAGTTTTCCGGAAAACAGGCCGTGCATGAAAGCCACCATGTCCGACGGCGTCGAGACCATGTCACCGCAGCCATAGGCGGCCCCGAACGGGAAGGAATCGGAAGAATCCTGCAATTCGTCGGAGTAGGGCAGAACGCCGTCCATGCGCCACATCTCGCCGCCCGAGGCGATGTCGGTGGGTGCATTCGCCGCCGGCGGCGGCCGGTGGTAGTAACCACGCACCATCGATTTTTCCGGAAAGGCTTCGGTGGCCGGCGACCAGGTGTTTTTCAGGCCGAGCGGCTGCAGCACGGCGCTCCTGACATAGCCGCCCAGCGACTGGCCGGAGGCGGCCTCGATCACCATGCCGGCCAGCACATAACCGGTGTTGTTATAAACGGCAGGTCCGTCAGGCGCTTTCTGCTTGTCGGAGGCGAAGGCGATGTCGACCAGCTGCCGCGGCGTCCACTGCCGGCTCGGGTCCATCGGAATGTAATATTCGAACTCCGGCAGGCCGCTGCGGTGGTTGATCAGCTGTCGCACCGAAATGTCGTTGGCGCTGGGCAGATCCGGGAACCAGGAAGAGATCGGCGCGCCGAGATCAAGCTTGCCGTCCTGGGCGAGTTTGACCAAAGCGGCGGCAACGAAGGTCTTGGTACAGCTGCCGATCTTGAACAACCGATCGGGCAGGATGGCGACGCCGTGCTCCCGGACGGCCAGGCCGGCGGTGACGGCGGTCGGTGCGGCGCCGTTCAGGGCGTATGCCAGCGAGGCGCCCACGGCGCCGTCCGCGAGATAGGCATTGAGGAGGGCGTTCAGGTCTTCACGCATGGATCACCTTTCTTCCTTCTCCCCCTGTGGGAGAAGGTGGATCGGCGCACAGCGCCGAGACGGTTGAGGGGTGTTGGAAGAAATGAGGCGTTGGTGTTTTCTGGAGCACCCCTCATCCGTCGCCTTCGGCGACACCTTCTCCCACAGGGGGAGAAGGGAAAGAGCGCCGGCTTCACTCCGCCATATCGACCGCGGCAAAGTTCTGCCGGCCGAACGGATCGAGCACGTAGTTGAGCACGCTTTTGCGGATCGGGATCGCCACCACGGAATGGGCGATCGGCGCTACCGGTACCTCGACCTTCAGGATCGCCTGCGCCCTGGCGTAGATCTCGGCGCGCTGCTTGGGATCGGCGGCGACGCGGCCTTCCTGCAGCAGCTTCTCGAAGGCCTGATCGCACCAGCGCGAGCGGTTGGAGCCGCCCTTCACGCCGTCGCAGGAGAGCAAATAACTCAGCATGTTGTCGGGGTCGCCATTGTCGCTGCTGCCGCCGAGCAGATAGGCGTCCTGTTCGCCCGCAGCGGTGCGCTTGAGATATTCGCCCCATTCGAAGCTGACGATCTCGGCCTTGACGCCGACTTTCGCCCAGTCGGCCTGGATCATCTCGGCCATGCGCTTGGCATTGGGGTTGTAGGGGCGCGACACCGGCATCGCCCACAGGCTGATTTTCAGGTCGCTTTCGTGGCCGGCCTCCTTCAGCAGCTTCTTCGCGCCTTCGGGATCATAGTCGATGCCGGCATCGGTGACGGCACCGATCTGCGCCGGCGGCACGACGCTGCCGGCCACCGTGCCGGCGCCGGCATAGACGGCATCGACGATCGCCTTGCGGTCGACGGCCTTGGCCAGCGCCATGCGCACGCGGACATCGCCGAGCGGCTGGTGCTCGACATTGAAGCCGAGGATGCCGATGTTCTGGCCCTTGAGATCGAGCACTGTGATATCGGGATCGGTGCGCAGATCGGCGACGGCGTTGGGCGGCGGCGGGGCGGCGACCTGGCACTCATTGGCCTTGAGGCGCTCGACACGGGTGGTCGGCTCGGGCGTGACGGCGAAGACCAGCGTGTCGATCTTCGGCGCGCCGCGCCAGTAATCCTTGTTGGCGGCGTAGCGGATCTGGCTGTCGGGCACATAGGCCTGCAGCACGAACGGGCCGGTGCCGACGGGTTCGGAGTCGATCAGTTCCGGCGTGCCGGCTGCGGCCATCTTTTCTGTCTGTTCCAGCGACAGGATGGAGAGATAGTCGAGCGCGATGCCGGGCAGGAAGGTGACGTTGGCCGCCGTCAGCGTGAAGCGCACGGTGTGGTCGTCGACCTTGTCTATCTTGTCGATCAGCGTGCCCATGCCCAGCGCATTGAAGTACTCGTACGCGCCGCCGCCGAGCTTGTGATAGGGATTGTTGGCGTCGCGCTGGCGATTGAACGTGTAGAGCACGTCGTCGGCGTTGAAATCGCGCGAGGGCGTGAAATGGTCGTTCGACTGGAATTTCACGCCGTGGCGCAGGTGGAACGTGTAGGTCTTGCCGTCGGCTGAGACTTCCCAGCTTTCGGCCAGCGCCGGCCCGACTTCGGTCGTGCCGGGCTTGAACTCGACCAGCCGGTTGAAGATTGTCTTGGCGGCGGCATCCATGGTGGAGTCCGCCGTGCCGATTGCCGGGTTGAAGGTCTCGGGATTGGCTTCCGAGCAATAGACCAGGGTTTTGGCGTAGGCCTGTCCGCCGAGAAGGACGGATGAGGCCAGCAGGGACGAGGTAAGCACTGCGCGCAGAACGGATTTCATCGCAAACGCTCCTGATGACACTTTACGGGTTGAGGAAGGGAAGGTCGGTGGACTTCATGGCGTCGCCGCCGCGGTGATGAAACGGTCGGGCGCCAGCGCCGCCGTGCTGACGCCGCGTGCCGCGAGATCGTCGGGCAAGGGCTGGCCGCGCAGCAGCGCCGAGCCCAGCCGCGCCAGCGTCAGCGAGACCTGGAAACCGTAGCCACCCTGGCCGCCGAGCCAGAAGAAGCCGGGCAGGCGCGGGTCGAAGCCGACGACCGGACTGCGGTCGGGTGAAAAGGTGCGGAGGCCGGCCCAGGGCGTCGAGGGACGGCCGATGCGCAGTGATGTCGCCCGCTCGATGCGGTCGACGGCGATGGCGACATCGATGTCTTCCGGCCAGGCGTCGCAGGGTTCGGAATCGGTTTCGTCGGCCAGCGAGCCGATCAGCCTGCCGGCGTCCGGCTTGAAGTAGAACTGTTCGTGCAGGTCGACCACCAGCGGCCAGTTGGCTATGTCCGTGCCAGCGGGCGGATCGAACAGGAAGGCGGTACGACGCTTCGGCCGGAAGCCGAGGCCGGGAAGGCCGGCCAGCCCCGCGACGACATCGACCCAGGCGCCGGCGGCGTTGACGACGATGTCTGCCTGATAGGCGCCGGCATGGGTGGTGATGCTGAAGCCGGCTGCCGTGCGCGCGATCTCGAGAACCGCTTCACCGGTGCGAATGGTGCCGCCGCCCGCCTTCAATACCGAGGCTGAGGCCGCCAACATTTTTGCCGTGTCGACATCGAGCGCGCCGGGTTCATGCACGCCGCCGCAGGTTGTTTCGGTGGCGATGACCGGCACCAGCGCGTTGACCTGCGCCGCCGACAGGCGCCGCACGCTCGGCACCAGCGCCTGCATCTCGGCCGCCATGCGGTCAACCGCTGCACTGTCCTCGACACCGCCGACATGCAGCGCGCCGCGTCGGTGCGCGGCGAAGCCGCCATCGACGATTTGCTGCCGGCTGGCCAGCGACAGCGCTCGCACCAGCGCATTGCCGTAGGTCTCGGAAAACAGCGCCGCCGAGCGGCCGCTGGCGTGGTAGCCGAGATGTGGCTCGCGCTCGAGCACGGTGACCTCGGCCCGGGGCTGCACGGCCGCCGCCAGCGACAGGCCGGCGATACCGCCGCCGATGATGACGATTTTCTGGGAGGACTTCGACTGCATTCGATAGGCGTAGAAATAATTTCGTATCCAGTCAATATTTAGCGTATAAGAAAATTATTAGCGTTGTTGATAGCGACAGGGAGTTGGACTACCTAGGGTAGATCAGCGGCGAGAGCGAAGCCGCGCCATGGAGTTGACGATGTCGGAGCAACCCAACCTCGGTGATTGCCTGCGCGGCTTGAGGAAAACGCATGGCTGGACCTTGCAGGAGGTCAGCACGCTGACCGGCGTCGCGGTGTCGACGCTGTCCAAGGTCGAGAACGACCAGATGTCGCTGAGCTACGACAAGCTGCTGCAGATCTGCGAGGGGCTGGGCATCCATGTCACCGAGCTGCTCAGCGGCGACCGCAAGCAGCCGGCTGCGCGCACGCGGCGTTCGGTGACGTCGCAGTCGAACACGCTGCGTCAACTGACCCGCAACTACGACTACCGCTATCTGGCCACCGATTTGGTGCGCAAGCGCATGGTGCCGATCCACGCCTATGCGCGCGCCCGCACGCCGCAGGAATTCGGTCCGCTGACCAGGCATGCCGGCGAGGAATTCCTGATCGTGCTCAAGGGCGAGATCGAACTCCACACCGACCAGTACGCACCGGTGCGTCTGAAAGAGGGCGAAAGCGTCTACATCGATTCCACCATGGGCCACGCCTACCTCTCGGTGGGCGAGGGCGACGCCGAGATGCTGTGCGTCTGCTCCGGCGACGAGCCTGACATGGAAGGCACGCTGCTGAGCGTGCTGGAGACGGTGGAGGGGTAGGGCGGGCAGGCCCTAACATTCCCGATATTTGCGCCGCCCCTCATCTGGCTGCCGCCATCTTCTCCCCGTGAACGCAGGACTGTCCGGGGAAAGTTATTCATATATGAAGGCCATCTGATTGAGGCAGGATCGGTCTCTTGGTCGGCTCGGATTGACCGGCGGCGGCT
>NZ_JAMYQF010000103.1:0-8498 GCF_040320745.1 Mesorhizobium sp. M0621
CGCTGCGCCGCATCGGCCTGGTGGATACACGGCTCGCCAGGGCAAGCTGCGCCACCATCCGTCTCAAGCTGTTCAAGATCGGCGCCCTGGTCAGCATCTCGGTGCGCCGCATCAAGCTGGCCATGAACTCAGCCTGCCCCTTCCAGCGCGAATGGGCCCTGACCTATGCCCGGCTCTCGGCAGCCGCCGCCTGAGCGGCCCGATCCACCCCTCCGTCAACAGCAAGGAAACAGCGCCGAACCACACCAACCGCTCCAAGCGGCGGACATCCCTTGCCCGCAGCTCAAGCGCCGGTAAAATCGCTGCCGCCAGCCTCGCGCCGAAAGACTGTGTGAGATATCCGGGTTAGGCCGGATCTTCAACGCCCTGTTTTGCCAAATAGCGCTGATCGATGTCCGGTAGCGGCTCGCCGAGCAGGGTCGCCTCGAAGGCGCGCAGGCGTTTGTGGACCGATTGCAGCTCGACGATGGTCGACCAGGACGTGAGCAGAAACTGCAAAGACCCCGTCACTTTACCGAATGCATTCGAAATCTGGTTCAGCGCGCCGAACGTTATCTTGTGCGCAACCAGCGACGGACCCAGGATCAGCAGCGAGAAAATGTTGTCGGCCTGCAGGTATGTGTAACGGACGACGTTGAAATAAATGTAGTGGAAATAGAGCCTGAAATAATTGTGACGAACGTTCGCAAACAGCTCGGCAGTGGTGGCTGGCTGAGCCCTTTCTGCGTGATCCTCGCCGTAGACGAGTTCCTTGCGATAGGCGGCTTCGACGCGCTGGTTGCGGAACTGCAATCCCGGAAGCTTCAAGCCGGCAATCATGACCGAGATCGTTCCGAACAGACACCAGGCGAGGGCTGCGACCACTAATGGCTGTGGGATCGCGCCGACAATCGGCAACTCGCTGATGTGAGCCTGCAACTGAATCATGACCGGCAGGAATGCGATCAACGTCATAATCGACTGGACAAAGCTGGAGCCGAGATCCTCCATGATCTGCGAGAACCGCATCGTGTCTTCCTGGATACGCTGCGAGGCACCCTCGATATGGCGTAGCCTGCTCCAGTTCTCGACGAAATAATTGTTCATCGCCGTGCGCCAGCGAAAGATCCAGTGGCTGACGATGAAGGCATTGACCACCTGCACATTCATGCCGACCAGCGCGAGCCACGAAAAATCGGCCAATCCGATATAGAATTCGGCGTTGGTCGATTTTCCAGTCCCGGACATCAGTCCCTGTACGTAGTCGAAGAAAGGCCCGTACCAGGCGTTGACGGCGACACTGACCTGCACATTGAAATAGATGAAGAACAGGATGACTGCGGTCATCAGGATCGACCAGCGCTGCCAGGGATGTGGCGAATACCAGCTCCAAAACGCATAGAAGACGGCCACGCAGAACGCGAAATAGAGATAAAACCATAGAAACGGCGGCGACATGAGAATGGCGATGCCGATGATGGGCGGCGTACCTGCCGCGGCGGGCGGCAGTCCGAAAACCGCGCCCAATTGTTCACCACCGAAAAACCAGAACAGGATCGCCGCAAGGCTCCAGACGGCTGCCGAAGAGAAGAAGAGCTTCGGCTGCGGGAAAAATGATACGAACACTGTGACGAATTCCTCGATCTAGGCGCAAATCTGCTGACTATGGCGGGCATAAAGTCACACATTAGCTGGAAAGAAAATGCCCGTGCCCGATGCCCGGCACCGAGCAACCCCACAATCATGGCGATTTTGGCGCAGCCGACCATGTGAGGCCGCCGGAGACGACCAGCATGATGGCGGCGGCGATCGAGGCGAGGAAGAAATCGCCGGACATTTGCGCCAGAAATCCGGCGGCGACCGGACCGATGATCTGGCCAAGGCCGAACGCAGCCGTCATCAGGGCAAAGATCCGGCGCGGCGCGCTTGGCGCCTGCTGCCGCGCGGCCTGCAGGCCAAGCGCTGTGATGGCAATGAAGGTGCCGCCGAGAAGCACACCGCCAAGCAGCGGCCCGGTGCGCCCGCCGATGGCCACGCTTGCGGTGACGCCGGCAACTTCGATCAGGCATGCCACCGCATAGGCGGCATAGAGTCCGATCCTGGCGGCGATCTTCTGCCAGAGCCAGACCGAGGGGAAACCGGCAACGCCGGCGACCATCCACACCATGGCCTCGAAGACGCGGCTGCCGCCGCCTTGCCGGACGATGGCGACCAGGAACGTCGCCGTCACCACATAGCCGAAGCCGAACAGGCCATAGGCAATGATGACCTTGATCAGTGACCGATCCATTTGCAATGGCGGCTCGCGGGCGACTTCGCCATTGCTGAGCGGGCCTTCGTTGACCATCAACGCCACGAGGACGAAACCGAAAGCCGAGATTGCCGCCGACCACAACCAGCCCGCCGCCCAGCCGGCATGTTCGGTGACCAGCAACGCCATCATCGCCGCGGACACCGCGATGCCGAGCCCGACGCCGCCGAAATGCCACGCCTGCAGATCGCCGCGACCGGCAGCCGCTATATGGCTGAAAACGATGCTTGCCATGAACACCATGACGAAGGCACTGGCCAGGCCGGCCAGAAAGCGGATGGCCAGAAAGGCGGCCATCGCATCGGTCAGTCCCATCAGCGCGGCCAGGACCGCACTGGCGCCGAGCCCCATCAGCATCAGCAGGCGCTCGCGCCCATGCGCCCAGCCGCCCGCCGCCGCCAGCGCGCCGACGAGGTAGCCGAGATAGTTGGCGGAGGCGATCCACCCGGCATCGGCCGGCGACAGATGCAATTCCTGCATCATGCCGGGCAGGATCGGCGTGTAGACGAAGCGGCCGATGCCCATGGCAACCGCCATGGCTATCATGCCGGCGAAGGTAAAACGGAGCGCTGTGGAGGTGGCTGATGTCATTGCAGCGCACAATAATTGCAGTGATCGCTGAAACAATCCGCCATCCGTTAGGCCAGTGCGATCCTCGCCTCGACTTTCCGCAAGCCGGACCGCCTGGCGCCCGCTCAGCAGCGTCCGCCGAAACCAGCGCGCAATGAAGCCGTCTCATGCACTGTCCGCCGCGCCGTCAGCCTGAACGGCACGTCGGCAAGTTCGCGCTCCGACATGGTGTTCAGCACGGGATGCGAAAGCGGATCGGTCAGCCAGCGCTGCGCCTCGCTCTCGCGGCGCGGCTCATACGGCGTACTCGCAGCGAAAAAGACCTTCAGCGACGATGACAAGATCCTTAGCATTTCCGGCTCCGCGGGTCTGTCTCCCCTGATAAAATCTGCCGTTTCGACCTCTCTTTCAATTGAGATTTCAGCCGGATCGGTTTAGAAAAACTCAAATGGTCATGCTCAACCGCGTCCATCTCAACGGCCTTCGCGCCGTCGAAACCGTTGCCCGTCTCGGCTCGCTGGCGGCGGCGGCCGGCGAACTCAACGTTTCCATCAGCGCCGTCAGCCAGCAGATAAGCCGCACCGAGAAGCAGCTCGGCCAGGCGCTGTTCGAACGAACGGCGAGCGGTCTCGTGCTGACCGAATTCGGCGCCGTTTTCGCGGCCCGTCTCGGCGCTGGATTTCGCGAGCTTGCCCAGGCCGTGGCGCTGGCCGATGAGGCGACGCAATGTACATTGGTGGTTTCGGTGGCGCCGGCCTTTGCCTCGAAGTGGCTTTTGCCGCGACTGTCGCGTCACTTCGCCCGGCATCCCAACGTGCTGCTGCGCATCGACGCTTCGGTGCGGCTGGCCGATCTCGATCATTCCGACATCGACATCGCCATCCGGCTTGGCGACGGCAAGTGGCCGGGCGGACGGAAGGAATTGCTCTTGTCGCAGGAAGTCTTCCCGGTCTGCGCGCCGGTGATCGCCAAAAAACTGAAGTCGATCGAGGATCTTGCCCAGACCTGCGCGATCACCGACGAGCGGGCGATGATCAACTGGGAAAGCTGGTTCGAGACAGCCGGCGTTCCACCCGTCACATTCCTGAAGGGCGCGCGTTTCACTGACCCGATGCTGTGCCTGGAATCGGCAATCGCCGGCCACGGCGTGATGCTGGGCTGGCAGTTGCTCGCCGCCGATGCGCTGGCCGATGGAAGGCTGGTGGCGCCGTTCGGAATCCGCGCCCAGAGCGGCCTCGGCTATTGGCTGGTAACCTCCTCCGCCAAGACGGAAAGCCGCAAGGTCCGGGATTTCAAGGTCTGGATCAGGGAAGAGATCGAGGCGACCATGGCACAGTTCGGGTCCGTGAACGCAGAACCCGCCGGCGCGATCGCGGTGGAAAGCACTGCGGCACCGGTCTATGTAAAGTCGGATATCAAACTACGACAGGCAGGATCATGACCACACATTCGCGCGGCGTTTCCGCATCGATCGACCCGGTGAAGCTCGACAGGCTGGCGGAGGTCGCCATCAAGGTCGGGCTGCAATTGCAGCCCGGACAGGATCTGGTGCTGACATCGTCGATCGCGGCACTGCCGCTGACCAGGCGGATCGTCGAACACGCCTACAAGGCCGGTGCCGGGCTGGTGACGCCTATCTTCAACGACGACGAGATGACGCTGGCGCGCTATCGCTTCGGCGCCGATGCGAGCTTCGACCGCGCCGCCGGCTGGCTCTACGAAGGCATGGCGAAAGCTTTCTCCAACAATGCGGCCAGGCTTGCCGTGCGCGGCGAGGATCCGTCGCTGTTGTCGGCACAGGACCCGGCGAAAGTGGCGCGCGCCAACAAGGCCAATTCGATGGCTTACCAGCCGGCGCTGGAAAAGATCACCGGCTTCGACATCAACTGGAACATCGTCGCCTATCCGGACCTCGCCTGGGCCAGGCAGGTTTTCCCCGACGATGCCGACGATGTTGCGGTCGCAAAGCTCGCCGACGCCATTTTCGCCGCATCGCGCGTGGATGTCGAGGATCCGATCGGCAACTGGAAGGCTCACAACGCAGCACTGCGCAGCCGGACCGAATGGCTCAACGGCCATAATTTCCATGCGCTGCACTTCACCGGGCCGGGCACCGACCTGACCGTCGGGCTGGCGGACGGCCATGAATGGATGGGCGGTGCCTCGACCGCCAAGAACGGCATCACCTGCAATCCCAACATCCCGACCGAAGAGGTCTTCACCACGCCGCATGCGAGGCGGGTCGAGGGTCATGTCTCCTCGACCAAGCCGCTGTCCTACCAGGGCACACTGATCGACGACATTTCGGTGCGTTTCGAGGCGGGCAGGATCGTCGAGGCGAAGGCCTCGAAGGGTGAGGACGTGCTGAAGAAAGTGCTCGACACCGATGAGGGTGCGCGCCGCCTCGGCGAGGTGGCACTGGTGCCGCATTCCTCGCCGATTTCGGCGAGCGGGCTGTTGTTCTTCAACACGCTGTTCGACGAAAACGCCGCCTGTCACATCGCGCTCGGCCAGTGCTATTCGAAGTGCTTCGTCGACGGCGCCTCGCTCAGCCAGGACGAGATCGCGATGCGCGGCGGCAACAAGAGTTTCATCCACATCGACTGGATGATCGGTTCGGACAAGATCGACATTGACGGCATCCACAAGGACGGCGCCCGCGTGCCTGTCATGCGCAAGGGCGAGTGGGCCTGACCCGCTTACGGAGGGTCCGATGACCTTCGACCTGGCGGTCAAGCGTATCTACGAGCCACCCGCTCCCGATGACGGGCAGCGGGTTCTGGTCGACCGGATCTGGCCACGCGGCGTCAGCAAGCAAGACGCCGCGCTGGCGCTGTGGCTGAAGGACATCGCGCCGAGCGACGATCTGCGCAAATGGTTCGGCCATGAGGCGGCGCGCTGGGCTGAGTTTCAGAAGCGGTACCGAGTTGAGCTGGACGGGAATGAAGATGCGGTGGGTGAATTGCGCGGCCTGCTTCGCCACGGCAAGGTTACACTGCTCTATGGCGCGCATGATGAGAAGCACAACAATGCGGTGGCGCTGGCGGGATTTCTGCGCGAAGGCTGAGGGCCACCGTTTGACCATTGGCCAATCTCCCTCCTTGCGGGGGAGATGCCCGGCAGGGCAGAGGGGGGTGCTGTCCCGCCGACCTGTCAATCAACCGCATCCTCATGCTTCGGCCGGTTCGCACCGGAACAATTTCGTCAACAGATGGCGATCCGTCACACCCCCCTCTGGCCTGCCGGCCATCTCCCCCGCAAGGGGGGAGATCGGCAGCTTCGCCGCCCTGCTGTCCCTACTTCTCACCTACCGCCTGCTCATAAACATCCGGCTTGAAGCCGACGAGGACGCGCTCGCCCAGTTCCAGCACCGGCCGCTTGATCATGGTCGGCTTGGCCAGCATCAACGCCTTTGCCTTCGTTTCGTCCAGACCCTGCTTGTCCTTTTCCGCCAGTTCGCGAAACGTCGTGCTCGCCTTGTTGAGCAGCTTTACCCAGCCGACCTTGCCAACCCAGCCGTCGAGCCGCTTGGCGTCCAGCCCCTCTGCCCTGAAATCGTGAAACCGGTACGCCACGTCATGGCCCTCCAGCCAGACGCGCGCCTTCTTGACGGTGTCGCAGGTGGTGATGCCGTACATGGTGATCGTCAAAACAGTGGCCCCTCGGACTTCGAATCTAACTCAGATTAAGGATGCTCTACGCGCTTTGCCAGCGGCCGCATCGGTGTCCCAGTGCTTTTGGGCTTGCCAACACTAAGGATTTTTCCTAAGTATCTTTCGAGCCGCTTTCGACGGCACCCCGGGATGACCGATGACGAGCCTCCAGACCGCAAATCCGAGCCCTCCACCGATCGACGGCATCTTTCGCGCGCTGTCCGATCCGACGCGGCGGCGTGTGGTGGAGCGGCTGAACCGTAGCCCTGCCTCGGTCAGCGAACTTGCAGAGCCTTTCGACATGGCTCTGCCCTCCTTCATCGAACATCTGAAGATTCTGGAAGGCTGCGGGCTGGTGCGCTCGCAAAAGACCGGCCGGGTCAGGACCTATCAACTGGCGCCTGAGCCGCTGAAACTCGCCGAAAACTGGCTGGCCGAACAGCGCGCATTGTGGGAGCGCCGTCTCGACCAGTTCGACGCCTATGTGATGAGCCTCAAGGAGAACGAAAGGAGGTCAACGACCGCCATTGCTGCTATCTCGAAATCGTGCCGAACGAGCGACTGGTGTGGACGGATGCGCTGCTGCCGGGTTACCGGCCGTCAGGCGAGCCGTTCATCACTGCGGTCATTTCCTTGCAACCGGACGGCAAAGGCACGCGCTACACCGCCACCGCCATCCATCGCGACGAGGCGACCCGAAAGAACCACGAGGAGATGGGTTTCTTCGATGGCTGGGGCATGGTGGCCGATCAGCTTGCGGAGCACCTGAAGACGATATGAGCCTCCCCCACATGGCGGCTAGGACATCGTCCCGGCCCCATGCCTGTTTCGACCCAGCGACAAGAGCAAGCTCCCGAAAGCCGGCGGTACCCTAGTAGTAGAAGCGCTCTTCGGTAATCTTGCCGTTCTTGACCGTGTAGAGACCAACTTCATCCATGGTGACACGCTCGCCGGTAGCCTTGGGCGTGATGTCGAACTTGAAGCGCACCGCGAACTGGCCGCCATTGACATAGGGGCCTTCGACCGAGCCACCATGCACTTCGTTGTTCTCCTGCCACCACTGGCCCTTCTGCCTGAGAGCCTCCTTGCCACGAGAGATGGCCATCGGCCCCTCCATGGCTTCGAGGCTGACAATGTCATCGGCATTGTATTTCTCGGCCGCAGCTTCGTGGTCGCCCTGCTTGAGCAGCTCGGTGAAATCCTTGGCAATTTCTGCAATGGTCATTTGTGTTCCTCCGTTCAGACGAATTGCAAATAGGGAACAGCTGACTGGCCTGCCATCGTTAATCCCGAAGCAGCTGACAACGCCTGTCAGGATGATGGATGCCGAGCGGAATGAAGATGATTTGAAGCTCCTACATCGCGGCCACGGCATCGTCCTGGCCGCTCAATTGCCAACGTCCAAGCTCCCTATAGACACCCTTCCGGATGAGGCTGTGGATCAGCGTAAAATCCCGCACAGTCCAGCCGATCGGATCAATTGACCGCTCGCGAATCTTGGGAACACGCACTTCGTCACGAAGCAATGTGACATGTGGTTCGATGGACTTCGTGAGAAAGGGCTCTAACGGGCTGTCGGAAATCACTGACGTCAGGTCGCGCCAGAACTTTTGCAGTGGCGGATTGCCATCGCTGTTGCGCAAGACCAGCGAGCCGCCGCCAAAAGCCGACAAGCGATCGAACGAAACCTCGAAGGGTTTTGCAACTATCATCGAGCCGACATGCCTGGCGATTTCAACCAGCCCTTCCGGATACCCATTGTGGTCACCAAGGCCGATCAGCGAGATATGGATGTGTTTTTCCGGAACAAGCCAGCCTTGCAGTCCCAACTCTCGGTTCAAGGCAATAGCCTTTCGCGCAAGAGGACCAGCAATCGTGCTTTCGGCTAGGAGATCGTGTCCCGCGGCGTGGTGTAGCTGGCGGCATTGGTCGCCGTGCTCTCCGGCATGGGCCGGGCTGATCAGCGCGCCACTGCTGGCAGGCTG
>NZ_JAMYQF010000104.1:0-8435 GCF_040320745.1 Mesorhizobium sp. M0621
CCGAATGCGAAGACCTATCGCAAAATCCCGATCGACGAACAATGCGAGGTTCTGAGTGCGATCGGCGACGTAGCGCTGGGCGACAATGGCAAGCCCAGCCTGCACGTCCACGCGGTGCTCGGACTGAGCGACGGCACCACCCGGGGTGGACATCTGCTCGACGGCATCGTTCGGCCAACGCTTGAAATCACCTTGGTGGAAGCGCCCGGTCACCTGCGCCGCCGCAAGCGTCCCGGATGACTGGCGACATCAGGTCCAGTGCGAGAGAACCATCTCCATCTCGACCGTTTCGACCTGCTGCGCAAATCGCTGGTGATAAACGGTCAGCAGCGCGTCATGCGTCGCGTCGGAAGAACTGCACAGCGCGTCCGTAACGAGAACCACGCGATACCCGAAATCGATTGCTCCGAGCACCGTGGCCAGAACGCACACGTCGGTTTCGCCGCCAGTGATGACCAGCGTGTCGATATCGCGCTCCGTCAGAAAAGCCCTGAGCCGGCCCTCAAACCAGGGCGAGTAGATGTGCTTGTCGATGACCGCGGCCGGCGGGCAGTAAGCGGCCAATGCCGGCAACAGTTCGACCATTTCGTCGCCGATACTTTCGATCGTCATCGAGGTCCAGCGCTCATAGTAGCGTTTCCATGTGCCGACACCTTGCCCCGGCTTCTGGGCAGGCAGGAAGCGCGTGAAGACCGTCTGCTGTGCCTTCCTTTCGACCAAGCTCTCGATGCGGGGCAGGACGCGAGTGATCCAGGGGGTTGCCCATTGTGACGGCTCGGCAAACAGCCGCTGCATGTCAACACAGACATGCATACAGCGGTCGCCCAGAGGCCCGTATGTCAAACCCGGCATCGACATCAGGAAATCCGTACCCGGTCGGATTCTTTCATGAGCTTTTCCTTGTCGGAGGCATGGATCAGAACGTGCCGTGCCGGCACTCGTTCCTCGTCGCTGCAGGAACCGACATCAGCCATCGACGTTTCCGCCTCATGGATCGACGCCATCAGAAGCACGACCGCACCAGAAGTCGGCACAGCCATGCCCAATACGCGCCGTTCGCCTCACCAGTGGGCTCTACCAGCGTTCCTCGGTGTCGTGATGAGGCAGATCTATTCCGCAGCAAATCCAGCCAAGTCGCTGCGCCGGTTGCAGCGAGGCTTCAAGGCGAGCCGGATCGTCGAAGGGTGCGGACATGCAGGGCGATTTCGCCAGGCGTGGGTCATAGGAAAGACTGAGAACGGATCCGCAGCCGCTTCGAAGAAATCCTTGCGGCAAGGACCAATACCCTCGGCGGCGAGCTGGTTTCCAGAACCGCGTCAGTGGGTAACTGAACAACATCGTCCAAGTCAGCCATAGCCAAATTGCGCACCAGCCTGTGAATAGGTGGCAATGCCGCTCGCATCATCGTCGGAGGCTCCGGTTATCAAGCCCGGCCCGAGGACGGTGAGAAACCGTGATTTGAGTGCCCTCACCCAACCGGAAACATCGGCGTTCAGCGCTCGCTCCTTTGCTGTCGTTTAATCCGGGCATTACAAAGGGCCCGCCGCTCCCTGAGAAGCGACGGGTCGGACATTCGCGTCAGGTGACGCTAGATACGCCCGAGCACGACCAGGATAATGATAATAAGCAGCAGCAGACCAAGACCGCCGCCACCATAATAGCCGGTGCCGTAGAATGGTCCGCCGCCAAGTCCACTAAGGCCGCCAAGCAATGCAATAATCAGAATGATGATGAGAATGGTGCCGAGACTCATGACGTTTCCTCTCCGGTCTGCAGCTTTTCGACGTTGCGCGCCGAGCAATGGCCGCTTGCTTAATATAAACTCGCCACAAGCCTTCTTGTTCCCGGACGAGACCTGCCGGTTTGACTATTGGTTATTGGCAGTTTCATCATGCCTGGAACTAAGGTCGTTGGAAACGGTCGTTCGAACTGCAGAGCAAGGATCAATTCGCCCCGCAACCATTCGAGTACCTCCGCGCTTGCGGACGTCACGCGCCAGACGTGTTTCTGACATCGTGGCAATCAACAGGCGCTTGATACGGCTCGCGAAACGGGCGACCGCTGAGGCCCTTTTCGTGTTATGATGGCTTGGATGGCGCGTAATCTCGACCTCGGCACTATGGTAGAGGCCGAAAGCCATTTTGCCTGGCGCAAGAAGTTATGCGCCCAAGCACGGGCTCAACCCCAAAGCGCATGTCGTGCTGCCTTTTCTTGAGTGATCCGGGCGAGGAGGTTGTCCATGTCTACGAGTAGTGTCGACCGTCCGCTGCAGTCGGGCGACCGGGTCCCGAATATTGTGCTCGACGCGATCTCGCGCGATGGCAAAATCTCGCTCGACGATTTTCGAGGCCGTAGCCCGTTACTGGTCGGATTGTTTCGAGGCCTGCACTGTCCATTCTGCCGGCGCCATGTCGCGGCGATGGCGCAGCTCAATCCGGCCCTGAAGGAGAAAGGCGTAGAATGTCTCGCAGTGGTCAAGACCCCAGTCGAACGTGCGCGGCTCTACTTCCGTTACCATCCGCTACCCGGCCTTCTTAGCGCATCCGACCCGGCGGGCGCTTCACACCGCGCCTTCGGTTTGCCCATTCTCAAGCTCACGGAGAATGAAACCGAGTGGCCCCACAAGCTCGGAATGGATGCGGTCATGACAATGCGGATCGATCTGCCGGGGGAGCTGCCCGAGCCGATGAACCCGGCTGCGGCGGGCGACTTTCTTGAGAAAAAGGACGGGTACGAAATTGCGGAGGCCGACCAGCAGATTATGATCGCCGGTCACATGCCACTTATCGGCGAGTTCTTGCTCGATCGGGAAGGCGTGGTGCGCTGGAGCTTCACGGAAGCTGGAGAGGAAGGCCAGAATGTATGCCGGGCTCCAAATCCCAAAGAATTGATGTCGGCAGCGTCCCAAGTTGCATATTAATGAGCTGATGAAAAACTCGCTCGACAATCACCGTTCTGTGGTGATTCTGTGGATGCACGGGCGCGGAGGGCTAAGGTCTGCCCTTAGGGTCGAATTGGCGTACGTCCTGAGGTTTCGCGGTTTCGACCTTACGGTCCTTGGCTTCGGCATAGCCGATGCTGATCGCGAGGACAGCTATAGCTATGAGAGTCGGCTTGCGCGCCATGCATCAAAGTAGCACCGACCCATGTTGAATTTCATCCATCGATTGGATAACGCGGTATATTAGCTAACGCGTGACAAACGGCCGAAGTCGCTCCTCGGCTGGTAGAGGCCAAGCCCGCGCCTCTGTGGGAGAGCGCGGGCCGATCGGGTGGTGCGTATCCCGATCTTCGGCAGAGATGGGGTGAGCATCCCCGGCCGCAAGCGAGAAACTTTTAGAGATAGCTAATGTTCCATACCCCTGCGATGGAGGCCCGCCGCCCCATTTGCGAAGCGACGGTCACTGCCCAGCCCCTGGGAACTGAGTTCTGGTCGGCACCCGCGCCGTCGGGTCGAGCCCCAGTCGCTAGAATCCACGGGCTAGACTACTAGAACCGAAACACGATCCCGGCCCGCCTGCGATAGCACCGAACGCGCCGGCGACCATGTCGCCAGTAACTACGGCAGACCCTTCTCCAGCCCCGCCGGCGGTGGTGGCGACGGCGATAGTGGCCGTAATCCGGGTCGTAATAAGGGTCGTGGTAGCGCCGATGGTAGACCGGCTCCACTTCCGCCTGAGTACCTTCGTCATCGAAGGTCGGTGAGTCTGGCGGGTCGAGTTCATCGAGAATGCCGCTTTTGGCCGCTCGAACACCTGCCACTGCGTCGATAGGCCGAACCGCGCTTGCAAAGGCCGCTGCCCCTGCAATGCCAAACATTGCTGTCAAGAAGGATCGCCGATCCATAGAAAGCCTCCCGGTGTTACACAGACTCTAATGGTACCAACTCTTAAGGCACGCGGCCGGAAAGGCAGGCCTTGCGCCCGTTACAAATTGAGGATTCGCCAACCGCGGTGCGGCCCGTGAACCCTATCAGCACAGGAAGGGACGTAGCTGCCCCGATCTGCAAATATGTCAGACAAGGTGACGGCGGTCGCGAACAGCGGGGTGAGCAACCAGCGAGCCTGTCTAACACTTCTATCCATCTGTTTTCTCCGAACTTTCCGGAGAAACAATAACCTTGGAAGCAAGCTGTTCCACGCTACATCATGGGTAAGACCATTGCGTTTTAGGCTCAGACTTAAGTCCTACCCGCCCGCCCGACCGAAGCCTCAACCCGGAACATTTGACGTTGCCCCAAGTTCGGTTTGGAGGTCGGCTTGGACGATGTCGTGGTGCGCCAGCCGCCAGGAGAAAATCATGAGCATCTTACGGGCGCCGCTGCGGCGTTGTTGCTCTTCGCTGGTGTCGGCGCGGTCGCTGCTCAGGACGTGATCATCACGCCCGAACAGGATACGGTTATCCATGAGTATGTGAAGAAGCAGCCGTTGGCATCGGTGAAGGTTCCCGACGTGGAACGCAATATCGGCACAGCGCTGCCCGACACAATCGAGTTGCATGAAGTGCCCAACGTCAAATACCGCTATGTCGTGATCGACAATCGGACGGTTCTCGTGGATCTAGGCACTCGCAAGATCATTAAGGTTTACGACTGACCAACCTTTCGGCTGAAGCCCGCCGCCACATGGGCGGCGGACTCGTAGATGAAACTAACCTCGCGAGTGCGCCGCAGTTTGGCGGATTTCAGCCACTAGATTCCAAAGGTGGTTCTCGATCAGGATCAGGGTTGCCAAGGTTCCGGAGACGGCAGCCGCCACCAGAAATCCCATAAGCAGACCGACTAGAATCCCGACGAATCCGGCGCTCGCCCCTTGTTCGTGAAGCTTGTTCCAGCCGGCCACACCGCCGCCAAGCGTTATGATTACCGCCATCCCCGCGTTGAGTGTGGCAAGCATATCCGACAGTGCGCGTGTCATCTTAAATCCCTTATGTGTGCAGACGCGCCACATGGAAGCCCGCCAGCGAGCCCGAAACTTGGCGGATTGGTGTGGCTGTCAAGCAATCCCCCTCCAGCTTGCATTCTCATATCTGCTTGACATGCCACAGGTTCCCAAAAAGGGATTGAATCCCGATTTCTGGCTCCACGTCGCAATCGATAGGTGGGAGCGGGACTATCGGCTCGGAGCTGCCCTTAAGCTCGGACGCCGAGAAGCAAATCCGGACCCATTGAGCGAGACCCGGTCGCGATTGCTTGCCGTTATGGAACAACCCGGCCCGTCCACCGTTCGGGCCATTGGTCGCGAGTGTCCACGCCTGCGCGTTCGAACGTCTGGAAGCGAAGCACCGTTCGCCGCAAGAGCCGGACAAGCCAAGCCCATCAACACGAGAGGAGGTTACGATGCCCAACACCGCCGAGATACTTGTCGATACACTGATCGCATGGGATGTGCGCGTGATCTTCGGTCTTCCGGGAGACGGCATCAACGGGATCATGGAAGCGCTGCGCACCAGACAGGACAAAATCCGTTTTGTTCAGGTGCGGCACGAAGAATCGGCGGCGTTCATGGCGACGGCCTATGCAAAATGGACCGGCAAGCTCGGTGTCTGTCTCGCTACCTCCGGACCGGGGGGCACCCATCTGCTGACCGGGCTCTACGACGCAAAGCTCGACCAGGTGCCGGTCCTCGCCGTAACCGGAATGCAGTTCCATGACCTGATCGAGACCTTCACGCAGCAGGACGTCGATCTGACTCGCGTCTTCAACGACGTCAGTATCTTCAACGCTCATGTCGCCGATGCGGCGCACATGGAAAACGTCGCCGGCCTGGCCTGCCGCTCCGCGCTTGCCGGGCGCGGCGTTTCTCATCTCTCGATAGCAAGCGACGTGCAGGAACAGACATCTGCGAAGCGCTCACCGCGCAATCTTCCAAGGCACACGCCTAACCGATGGTTCGAAGGCAGCAAGCAACCCGACGAAGCCCAACTCGATCTCGCGGCAAACATTCTCAATGCAGCCTCGAAAGTGGCGATCCTTGCCGGGCGTGGCGCTCTTAGTGCCAAGGCGGAACTCGAGAAAACCGCGAGGCTGCTCGCTGCGCCTGTTGCCAAGGCCCTGCTTGGCAAAGCCGTGCTGCCGGACGATCATCCGAACGTCGTCGGCGGCATAGGAATATTGGGAACGCTGGCCTCCCAGGAAATGATGGAGCAATGCGACGCGCTACTGATCGTCGGCTCGACCTTC
Organism: Mesorhizobium sp. M0621; assembly: GCF_040320745.1. Classification (NCBI taxonomy): domain Bacteria; kingdom Pseudomonadati; phylum Pseudomonadota; class Alphaproteobacteria; order Hyphomicrobiales; family Phyllobacteriaceae; genus Mesorhizobium; species Mesorhizobium sp. M0621. The sequence goes on from NZ_JAMYQF010000104.1 coordinate 6,182, forward strand.
CCCTACATTGAATATTACCCCAAGCCAGGCAAGGCGCGCGGGGTCCAGGTCGACCGAAATGCGCAGCGCATAGGTCTGCGCCATCCCGTTGAGGCTGGCCTCGTCGGCGATGCAGCTGTCACGCTGCAATTGCTCAATGAAAGGTTGACGCAGAAAACGGACAGGTCATTTCTCGAACAGGCGCAGCAGAGTGTACGGCGCTGGCGCGGCATGATGGCCGAAGCGGAAGGCAAGGACGACATGCCGCTCAAGCCGCAACGCGTGGTGAAGGCATTCGGCGACCGCATGCCGGCCAACGCCATCCTCGCCACCGACTCCGGCCAGAATACCGAACTTACCGCCCGCCACATCGATATCAAGGCGGGTCAGGACTTCGCCGTCTCCGGCTCGCTGGCATCAATGGCCTGCGGATTGCCCTATGCGATCGCGGCCGGCATTGCCTTTCCGGGCCGACCGGTTTTAGCAGTGGTTGGCGACGGCGGCCTCGCCATGCAGCTTGGCGAATTTTCGACGGCGGTGCGCTACAAGATTCCGCTCAAGCTTCTGGTGATCAAGAACAACATGCTCAACCAGATCGCGTGGGAACAGATGATGTTTCTCGGCAACCCCCAATTTGCCTGCGAACTGCAGCCAATCGATTTCGCCATGGCCGCACAGGCAATGGGCGGGATCGGCTACAGCGTTACCCGGCCCGAGGAGGTTGACGGAGTTCTGGATGCAGCTTTCGCAGCCGAAGGTCCGGTGATCATTGAGGCAGTCGTTGACGCCTATGAGCCCATGCTGCCGCCGCGCATGCCCCAGGAGTATCGCAAGAACATGCGCACCGCGCTGAAAGAAACGCCGGGTCGACAGGAGATAGAAACAAACCTCGCCCAGGAGCCTCTGAAGACAATGATGGGCTGACCGAGTGGACCACGTCGCCACTCATTTCCGACGCGCCCGCCTGCCCGACGGGCGCCCTTAGGACCCTTGGCGCTTTTTGAACGCTCTGCGACTGGGGCTGCGAACCATAATCCTTCCAGCGCGTTTTCCTCTCTGCGGCGCTGAAAGGTTCTGGTTCTCGATGAAAACGTCCGGTCAACAACCCAACGCACCTTTGCCGCGCAAAGGCATGCCAAGTCCCAAGCTAGAAGAAGAAGAATTCAAAACACGATATCTGGGCCAGTTTGAAGATCCGGCATTTCGCGGCCTCGACTCCGAATTGTCCAAAATTGCCGAAGTTGCGTGGCAGGCTTATGCCGAGTCCCGTAAGAGCCAATCACCAGGAAAGCCGGAGAGGGATTTACCGATCCTGATTATGAGCTTTCGGTAGACTGGTTGGCGGCGCGCGATGCCATTGAAGCCGCGCAGGCAAGTCATGACGCCCCTTCCAAAAAGCCTCAGATATTGCTCATCAATGCGTCCTCGCGCAGCGAGCATACCTGTCCTGGCGAAATGTCGAAGAGCTACCGGCTGGTCGAACTGTCCCGGGACGCGATCCTGAGCGAAGGCGATTTCGAAATTGAGATATTGGACCTATCCCGCCTCGCTTCGGAATACGGGCGGAAGATCCATCCCTGCAAGGCATGTTTCTCGACCGCGGCTCCGCTGTGCCATTGGCCGTGTTCTTGTTATCCAAACCACTCACTCGGTCAAACGCAGGACTGGATGGCTGAAATCTATCCGATGTGGGTTGCGGCGCATGGGATCATGATCGTCACTCCGGTCAATTGGTATCAAGTGACCTCCCCCCTGAAGCTGATGATGGATCGCCTCGTCTGCGCGGACGGGGGAAACCCGGACCCGACAGCCACCCACGGCAAACACGCAGATGAAGCGAAGGCGATCGAAATGGCCGGATGGAACTATCCGCGCCACCTGCAAGGCCGACTCTTCTCCGTGGTCGTTCATGGTGACGTCGATGGCGTGGAGAATGTCCGACATTCGATATCGGATTGGTTGCGGTTCATGAAACTGGCGCCGGCCGGTCCATTGGCAGAGGTTGACCGCTATATTGGCTACTGGAAGCCCTACGCTACGAGCCATCTTGAGCTGGACACGGACAAAGACATTCAAAACGAGGTCCGAAACGCTGCGAGAACGCTGGCTCAGGCCGTCAACGCCCAGCGCCAAGGCAGTTTTTTTATAGCCGGCAGCGATTTCGTCGACCGTGAACAATGCGGCCCCTAAGCGGCGACCGGCTTGGGCCGGAGTTGGAAGAGAGCGATCAAGAGGGACAAAAAACCCTTCAGCCACCTGAGCAGGAGGGAGAAGT
>NZ_JAMYQF010000105.1:0-7271 GCF_040320745.1 Mesorhizobium sp. M0621
TTCTTCTTTTTTTTTCTTTTTTGTTTTTTTTTTTTTTTTCTTTGTTTTTTTTTTTTTTGGGTTTGTGTTTTTTTTTACGGAGTGGGGGTCGACCTTACACCGAAGCAATGATTGCCGCTTGACCGAGTTTTCGTGCGCGCAGGCCAGAGGGATCGGTTCGACCGGATGCGGCCTCCTTGCGGCAGATGGAGGTCGGCGCTCCATGCGCGGCGACCCCCTCTGTCGCCTTCGGCGACATCTCCCCCTCGAGGGGGGAGATCAGGCGCGCTGCGCCAGTCGGCTGCTTTCCACCACAATACCAAGCAGCGCCTGCCTTGCCAGCGCCACGGAAAGATCCGGCCGCCGCCGCGTCTGCAGCACCGCTGTCTGCAGGCGCGTCAGCGCGCGGCCGAGCGCGTCGGTGCTCCAGCGCTCCAGCGCTTTCTCGACCAGCTTGCGGCGCGAGAAGAACACTGGCGGACGTGCGGCGGCAACGACGGAAGCCGCATTGCGACCGCCCGAATCCATCTGGCCGCGCATGGCTTGGATCTGCTGCAGCTGCCGCATCGCCGAGGACAGCACCAGGAAGGGCTGGCCGCCGGACTGGCAATGGCGGGTGAAGGCGGTGTCGAAGTCGCCGATCTTGCCTTCGAGAAGCGCGTCGACCGCGTCGTCGAAAGAGGCGCCGGACACGTCACCCGACATTGCCTTGACCTCTTCCAGCCCGATTTCCCGCTGGCCATGCGCGTAAAGCACGAGCTTTTCGATTTCGCCGCGCGAGGCCAGCCGGTCGCCGCCGAGATTGCGGCGCAGCGCCTGTCTCGCCTCCATGGTCATCGACATGCCGGCCTTGCGCAATTCGTCGTCGATGACCGCATCGATGTCCCGGGCTTCATCGGCGTAGCATGGCAGTGCCATGGCGTTGTCCGCCGCCTCGACGATGGCGCGCAGGCCGACGCCCTTCTTCAGATCGCCGGCCTCGATGAGAATTATCGCGTCCCGCGCGGGCTCCGCTGTCAGCGCCTTGACGTCGTCGGCCAGCGCCTTCTGGCCGCTGGCATTGCGCACCCACAGCAGCCGCCGGTCGGAAAACATCGGCACGGTGCGGGCTTCGTCGAGCAGGCGGCCCTCGTCGCGATCAACCTCCGAACCCTCGAGCCGGACCACCGAGAAGGGATCGTCGAGCGGCAGGCCGGTCTTGCCGGCAAAGGCTTTCGCCCGCTCGGAGACGAGGCCGCGGTCGGGGCCATAAAGCAGGACAATGGAGATGCGCTGGTCCGGCCGCGCCAGCCACCCATCGACCTCGTAAGCTTTCTTCTGTGCCATGGCGGGTTGGTTAGCATGATGCGGGGGCGAGGTGAACGGGGCTGCGGTGATTGGGGCAAAGGATGGTGCGCGTAATCTCCCCCCTCGAGGGGGAGATGGCCGGCAGGCCAGAGGGGGTCGGTTCGACCGGTTGCGACCTCCTTGCGGCAGATGGAAGTTGGCGCTTCACGTCGGGCGACCCCCTCTGTCGCCTTCGGCGACATCTCCCCCTCGAGGGGGGAGATTATGCTTCGCCGTTTTCGCCAATCACTTTATCTGGCCGCAAACCCAGCCCAACCTTCTCCCTAATTGCGCGCCATCCCCCAACATCGACAAGAAATTTCGCAGACATATCTTCATCTTGTGCTGGGGAGGCTGATCGGCCGGCGTGGCCGGGACCGACGCGTGAGGCTTCGCCCGACGAATTCGCACTGGTCTGGCCGTGCAGATATGCAACTATCGGCGCCAGGCAACATTGGAGGACATGGTCATGGCCGATGCTGGGATGTTGCGGTTTCACGTTCCGGAGCCGGAAGTGCGGCCGGGCGGAACGCCTGACTTTTCCAACGTGCCGATCCCGAAGGCCGGTTCGGTGCCGCGTCCCGACATCGATGTCGATCCGCGCACCATCCGCGATCATGCATTCTCGATCATCCGCGTGCTGAACCGCACTGGCGAAGCCGTCGGCCCCTGGGCCGGCTTGCTTTCCAGCGACGAACTTTTGGCGGGCCTGCGTCACATGATGACGCTGCGGACCTTCGACGCCCGCATGCAGATGGCGCAGCGCCAGGGCAAGACGTCGTTCTACATGCAGCATCTGGGCGAGGAGGCGGTGGCTTGCGCCTTCCGCAAGGCGCTGGCGCAGGGCGACATGAATTTCCCGACCTATCGCCAGGCCGGCCTGCTCATCGCCGACGGCTATCCGATGGTCACGATGATGAACCAGATCTATTCCAACGAGGCCGATCCGCTGAAGGGCCGGCAATTGCCGATCATGTATTCGTCGAAGGAGCACGGCTTCTTTTCGATCTCCGGCAATCTGGCGACGCAGTACATCCAGGCGGTCGGCTGGGCGATGGCTTCGGCGATCAGCAATGATTCGAAGATCGCGGCGGCATGGATCGGCGATGGCTCGACGGCCGAGTCCGACTTCCATTCGGCGCTGGTGTTCGCCTCCACCTACAAGGCGCCGGTCGTGCTCAACGTCGTCAACAACCAGTGGGCGATCTCGACTTTCCAGGGCATCGCGCGCGGGGGCTCGGGCACGTTCGCGGCGAGAGGCCTCGGCTTCGGCATCCCGTCGCTGCGCGTCGACGGCAACGATTATCTGGCTGTCCATGCCGTCGCCAAATGGGCGGCGGAGCGTGCGCGCAGCAATCTCGGGCCAACGCTGGTCGAATATGTCACCTACCGCGCCGGCGCGCATTCGAGCTCCGACGATCCTTCCGCCTACCGGCCCAAGACCGAATCCGATGCCTGGCCGCTCGGCGACCCGATCGTGCGGCTGAAGAACCATCTCATCGCGCTCGGTGTCTGGTCGGATGACCGGCACACCCAGGCCGAGGCGGAAATCCTCGACACGGTGATCGCGGCGCAGAAGGAAGCGGAAAGCCACGGCACGCTGCATGCCGGCGGCAAGCCTTCGACGCGCGACATGTTCGAGGGCCTCTACGCCGAAATGCCGCCGCATCTGCGGCGCCAGCGCCAGCAGGCGGGAGTCTGAGCCATGCCGCGACGCACCATGATCGAGGCCATTCGGGACGCCATGGACGTGTCGATGGCGCGCGACGACCGTGTCGTCGTATATGGCGAGGATGTCGGCTTCTTCGGCGGCGTCTTCCGCTGCACGCAGGGCCTGCAGGCCAAATACGGCAAGAGCCGCTGCTTCGACGCGCCGATCAACGAATCCGGCATTGTCGGCTCGGCCATCGGCATGGCCGCCTATGGGCTGAAGCCGTGCGTGGAGATTCAGTTTGCCGACTACATGTATCCGGCCTACGACCAGTTGACCCAGGAAGCGGCACGGCTGCGCTACCGCTCCAATGGCGATTTTACCTGTCCGATCGTGGTGCGCATGCCGACCGGCGGCGGCATCTTCGGCGGCCAGACGCACAGCCAGAGCCCAGAAGCGCTGTTCACCCATGTGTCGGGGCTGAAGACCGTGGTGCCGTCCAATCCGCATGACGCCAAGGGGCTGTTGATCGCAGCGATAGAGGATCCCGACCCGGTGATCTTCCTGGAGCCGAAGCGGCTCTACAATGGCCCCTTCGACGGCCATCACGACCGGCCGGTGACGCCATGGTCGAAGCATGAACTGGGTGAGGTCGCCGACGGCCACTATACCGTGCCGCTCGGCAAGGCGGCGATCCGCAGGCCAGGTTCAGCCATCACCGTGCTGGCCTACGGCACCATGGTCTATGTCGCGCAGGCGGCGGCCGAGGAAACCGGCATCGATGCCGAGATCATCGATCTCAGGACCCTGCTGCCTCTCGACCTCGACACCATCGTGGCTTCAGTGAAAAAAACGGGACGCTGCGTCATCGTGCATGAGGCGACGCTGACCTCCGGCTTCGGTGCCGAGCTGTCGGCGCTGGTGCAGGAAAACTGCTTCTACCATCTGGAGGCGCCGGTGGCGCGGGTCGCCGGCTGGGACACGCCCTATCCGCATGCGCAGGAGTGGGACTATTTCCCCGGTCCCGCCCGTGTCGGTCGCGCTCTCCTCGAAACCATGGAGGCCTGAGATGGGCGAGCACATCATCAAGCTGCCCGATGTCGGCGAGGGTGTCGCCGAGGCCGAGCTTGTCGAATGGCACGTCAAGGTCGGCGATATCGTGCGCGAGGACAGCGTGCTCGCCGCCGTCATGACCGACAAGGCGACGGTTGAAATTCCGTCGCCGGTCGATGGCGAAATCCTGTGGCTGGGCGCCGAGATCGGCGACACGGTGGCGATCGGTTCGCCCATCGTGCGGCTGAAGGTGGCGGGCGAGGGGAATGTTGCGGGTGGTGCGACACCGGCAAAAGTCACGGCTGAGAGTACCCCCAGCCCGTCCCCACAAGGGGGAGGGGGACGCGCCACGGCCTCCAAGGGCGGAGCAAAGTCTACTTCGCCATCATCAGAGTCCTCCGCAAAAAGCGAGCGAGCGGCGCAGACAGAATCCCCCTCCCCCTTGTGGGGAGGGGCTAGGGGTGGGGGTACAGCGCCGACGTCCCGAGGTGCCGCGCCCGCCGGCGCGCCGCGTCCCGAAGGTGAAAAGCCGCTGGCGTCGCCGGCTGTTCGTCTGCGGGCAAAGGAGGCCGGCGTCGACCTCAGGCAGGTTGCGGGATCTGGCCCGGTCGGCCGCATCGGCCATGAGGACATCGAGGCATTCCTGGCCCGCGGCCCGCAGGTCGCCAGGGGCCTCGCCCGCAACGATGCCGTCCAGGACATCAAGGTGGTCGGCTTGAGGCGCAAGATCGCCGAGAAGATGTCGCTGTCGAAATCGCGCATCCCGCACATCACCTATGTCGAGGAGATCGACGTCACCGCGCTTGAGGATCTGCGCGCCGCGCTCAACAAGGAGAAGCGCCCGGGCGTGGAAAGGCCGAAGCTGACGCTGCTGCCGTTCCTGATGCGGGCGATGGTCAAGGCGATCTCAGACCAGCCCAATCTCAATTCGCTGTTCGACGACGAGGCCGGCATCATCCACCAGCATGGTGGCATCCATATCGGCATCGCCGCGCAGACGCCCTCCGGCCTGGTGGTGCCTGTCGTCAAACATGCCGAGGCGCGCGACATCTGGGAGTGCGGCGCCGAGGTCGTCAGGCTGGCCGAGGCGGCCAAGTCCGGCACGGCGACGCGCGACGAACTGTCCGGCTCGACCATCACCATCACCTCGCTCGGCGCCATGGGCGGCGTAGCGACGACGCCGGTCATCAACCATCCGGAAGTGGCGATCATCGGCGTCAACAAGATGATGGTGCGGCCGGTGTGGGACGGCACACAGTTCATCCCGCGCAAGATGATGAACCTGTCGTCCAGCTTCGACCATCGCGTCATCGACGGCTGGGACGCGGCGGTGTTCATCCAGCGGATAAAAGCGCTGCTGGAAACGCCGGCGCTGATTTTTGTGGATTGAGGGCGGAGATGGACATCTCGGCGAGACAGTGTCCCCCTGCGCTCTGTCGGGCCGGTTTTCTTCTTACAATGTTGAAAGTTAGCGAAAGCAGTGGAGCGCGTAATCTCCCCCCTCGAGGGGGAGATGGCCGGCAGGCCAGAGGGGGTCGGTACGACCGGACGCGACCGCCTTGCGCCACAGATGCAGGCTGGCGCTCTACGCCCGGCGACCCCCTCTGTCGCCTTCGGCGACATCTCCCCCTCGAGGGGGGAGATTACGCGCTTCAAGGGCGGCGTGAAGGATCGCTGCAGAGCGCTCTTTCCGACGCGGCGCGACAAATAGTTAGGATGCCATCATGAAAGAAATCTCCTGCAAGCTGCTCGTCATCGGCGCCGGTCCCGGTGGTTACATCTGCGCCATCCGCGCCGGGCAGCTCGGCGTCGATACGGTGATCGTGGAAGCCGGCAAACCGGGCGGCACCTGCCTCAATGTCGGCTGCATCCCGTCCAAGGCGCTGATCCACGCGGCCGAGGAGTTCGAGAAGGTCTCGCATATGGAAGGCGGCAGGAGTCCGCTCGGCATCTCGGTCACCGCACCGACGCTCGACCTGGCCAAAACAATCGCCTGGAAGGACGGCATTGTCAGCCGGCTCAACAGCGGCGTCGCCGGCCTGCTCAAGAAGGCTGGCGTGAAGACCGTGCATGGCTGGGCGACGTTTCGTGATGGCAAGACCGTCGCGGTCGAGACCGAGACGGGAAGCCAAGTGATTCGCGCCGAGGCGATCGTCATCGCCACCGGCTCGGCGCCGGTGGAACTGCCGTTCCTGCCCTTTGGCGGGTCGGTGATCTCCTCCACCGAGGCGCTGGCGCTAAGCGAAGTGCCGAAGAAGCTTGCCGTCGTCGGTGGCGGCTATATCGGCCTCGAGCTCGGCATGGCCTTCGCCAAGATGGGCGCCAAGGTGACTGTCGTCGAGGCGCTGCCACGCGTGCTGGCGCAATATGACGCCGAGCTCACGCGCCCGGTGGTCAAGCGGCTCAACGCGCTCGGCATCGAGGTGATGACGGGTGCCAAGGCCAAGGGTGCCAAGGGTGACGCGCTGCTGGTCGAGACATCCGACGGCAAGAGCACCAAGCTCGCCGCCGACAAGATCCTGGTGACGGTCGGGCGCAAGCCGGTGACCGAAGGCTGGGGGCTCGAGCAGATCGACCTCGACGTGGCGGGTAAATTCATCCGCATCGACGACCAGTGCCGCACCTCGATGCGCGGCATCTTTGCCATCGGCGACGTCACCGGCGAGCCGATGCTGGCGCACCGGGCGATGGCGCAGGGCGAGATGGTCGCCGAGATCATCGCCGGCCACAAACGCAGCTGGGACAAGCGCTCCATTCCCGCCGTCTGCTTCACCGATCCGGAACTGGTGACGGCGGGCCTGTCGCCGGAAGAAGCCAAGGCGCTCGGCGGCGAGATCAAGATCGGCATGTTCCCGTTCGCCGCCAACGGCCGAGCGATGACGAAGCTGGGCGAGGACGGCTTCGTCCGCGTCGTGGCGCGGGCCGACAACCATCTGGTGCTCGGCATCCAAGCGGCCGGGCAGGGTGTGTCGGAACTGGCGGCGTCGTTCGGGCTGGCGCTCGAAATGGGCGCAAGGCTGGAGGACATCGCCGGCACCATCCATGCCCATCCGACGCAAGGCGAAGGTTTCCAGGAAGCCGCACTGAAGGCACTGGGCCACGCGCTGCATGTGTGAGGGGCATTTCCTCTCCCTCCGGAGGGGGGAGAGGTGTGGGGGGGGAGGGGGGAGCCGGGGGGGGGGGGGGGGGGCGAGGATGGGGGGGGGGGACGGGCGGCACCACAAGCAGGGGGGTCCAAAATGTAGAGTGGGGGGGGCGGGAC
>NZ_JAMYQF010000106.1:0-5935 GCF_040320745.1 Mesorhizobium sp. M0621
GACCGTGACGCGGATGCCTTGCCCCCGCTTTTGCCGCCCTTATGCGCCGCGGGATTGCCGGTATGTTTGCCGCGCCCGGAGCCGCCTTCCTTCTTACCGCCGGCATCGTCCTTGTTGACGGTCGCCCATGCCCGCCTTTCGGCTTCCTGCTCGGAGACCCCGCGCTTCTCATAGCCTTCCGCAATATGATCGGCTTTGCGTTCCTGCTTGTCGGTGTATTTCGATTTGTCGCCTCGTGGCATGACTGTTTCTCCTGTTCTGTAGAGTCTGAACGGAAACGGAAAGACAGCGCGGGAGTTCCAATCGGAATTCGGAAACAACCCGGAGATTTCACGTAGCTGCGGACCGGGCGGGACAGATGCTTTTTGCCATTCCTTGGCCAGAATATGAAACCGGGAAAACTATCCTGTGAAGGTTCGGGAAAGCCTGCCGCCTTTTCTGATGCTATGTCTGCGATCCGCCAGGCCCTCGAATCAGCCGGCGATGAGTTCATCGCCGAGAATGGTGGCGGCGCTGGCGTGAGGCTGCGCAAGGGAGGCATGTGATGGCTCACACCTTTGAATTGGTAGAGCTACAGACCGACGCAAAAGAAAAATCGTACGGCATATTTGATTTTCACATTCCGCCTTGTGTTGGTGATCGCGTTGAAGTTGGCCACTCAGGGGGGGGCGATCTTTTCGAGGTCACATGGGTCTTGCACCGGCCTTTAAGGACGGTTCCAGAGAGCAGCACGGAAGAGTTGTACAATCGAGACAACAGACCCTCTTCGAAGGTATATATTCGCTTGCTTTTCGAACAGTGATCTTCATACGCGACCAGTGCCAGAGAGTGTGGTCTGGTCGTCTTTCCCGAAGGGCCATGCCGGGTCGGACAAAAATGTCAGAATGACGTGGGCGGCACATACAGGCAGATCGTCCTGTCAGGGTTGCCACAGGGTATTTCACCCAACCCGACCTGCCGTTACTTTTGGGCATGGCACCAATGGAAGCGCATGTCGTGGGACTGACGCACCGGCTGTCTGCCAATGGCTCGCAATGCTCGTCATAGCAGAATGTTTTTCGTACCAGGCATCATGTGCCGATGCTGACATGGCCACTCCGGGATTGCAGGCTGCGGCGATGAGCGCCCACGATCGAACGCACAGTCGGGTGGTGAGCGTGCGGCATGTCTCCGTTCGAGTGCTAGGCGGCCTAGCCGTCGCGGGGTGTTCAGGGCAGCAGCGGTGACAATCGCGCCGTCGCCGACTGCACCCAGCGCGGGGTCGCGTATTTCAAGGAAATTGAATCTTGGCCCGCTCTGAGCGATGGCAGAGACGCTGCCCAAGAGGCACAGCGCGCTGCCAACGGACAGAAACGGCGTTTCCGTGATCGCCCTCTACATAGCCGCCACCGCCGCCTCGATGTTCGCTGGCGCCGTCTGGCGCTACAGGCAGCGCGACATCGTCGGCATGTGCGCCTGCCTCCTGATGGCAGCTTTCGCGGTTGTGCTGCTGGCGCTGCCGGCGAGACGATAGCGGCGCGCCTGGCCGAAAAGGAAAAGCCCGCTGCCTCGGGGGGAGAGCAGCGGGCCTTTGACACAGAACACGGCCGGTGGGATCGGGGGTGTACCGGGCATCCGGCCAGCGCAATAAACGTTGGCTGCAGAGAGATTGTTCCCCCGGACGGTCGTCTAAGTTATTTCCGTACAATGTTCGCTATCTGGCCGTACGGTCGAGCAGGACCGCAAGACCCCGCGATCCTGCCATCTCGATCACAAGTTCCTCGATCTCAATGTCGGTAAGCGAGGTCGTCTGAGATCCGCGGATTTGCTCCACCGAATCCGCGAGCGAGACCGACGCGAGTTTTGCATGGTCGTCGAGCATCCATCCAATGGCCAGCACCACGTCGGCATCGATATTGGCGGGCAGCGTGTGCATTACTCCCCCTCCCACCGGCCGATCATTCCAGTTACTGGCAGCCCAGTTACTAGCAGCACCGTAATCAGAAGCGACAACGGAACGGCTGGGAGACCGTACAATTCAATAGTTTTTGTGTTTTGTCGCTTGCCCATCTTCGTCGCCTCGCCTCGCCTCGCCTCGCGTCGTTGGCGTTGTCATTTTGATGCCAACGGGCAGCTGTTGGAAGCCGTTTCGGCGCGTGAGGAAGTAGAGATGCAGTCGGTGCTGTATATTAGCAACACCTTGTCGGTTCCCTACGATTTGTACGATTTGTACCAAGGCTTGCATGGGTGATTCAGCGCTCATACTAATTCGCGATGTCCTCATATTGCAGGGAGGCAATACGATGGATAACGAGGTACCCAACGGCAAGATTCATCCTTGCATCGAAGTGGTCGAAGCCTGCGGCGAATGGTTTGTCCGCGTGGTTGAGGAGGAAGACCAGGAATTTACCCGATCGTTCGAGCTCGAACCCTACGCACTAGCCTTCGCGGAAGACCAGCGAATACGCCTGCAGCTCGACAAGTTCGTCCGGCTGTAGGGCGTAACTGAGTAGCACATGACCGGCGGGCAAGGTCCACAGACAGCTCGTCGGCTAGGCCCGGCGCCTTGTTGGCATTCCCTCTGTCAAAAGGGTGTCGGGCCGCATGGCCGGCGAGGAGTTCTCGGGGCGGTGTGGCCCGGCAAATCTGAGACCAGTTGGCTCGCGCTGGATTAACACTAGCTAAGTTGATCACTTAAGATCCTAGTGCCGGTGCTGATGAATTGGCAGGCTACTTCCCACCCCGCCAACCCTGCCTGCCACTTGCCGGCGACGCCTTCCCCAAGACGACGTCCGCCGGCTTTTCCTTGCCCTATATCGCGGTCCATCAGTCTGCCAAGCCGCCAGCGCGATGCTGCATGGCATCCGAAAATGACCTCAAGCACACTCCCGATTTCTTCGTTGATTTCAGCGGCGGGAATCCCTTCTCTGTCGGCTGCCTTCATCGCCTCGTCTGCAAGGTCGCTGGATGGCCACGGGATCGTCGGTGATGGCGTTTGGAAGATGTTCTGCCATCCATTTGTCGAAGAAGTTGATACCGCGCGGGCTCATCGCTAGATGGCCCACCAGATCGCGAACGCACCCATTGGAAGCAACAAGGCAGCGGCCAATATCAATACGCCCTTGCGGTTTTGCCATCTCGAGGGAGGGCTTGGCATCAATCGTTCGGGATTTCGTCCTGCATCCATGGTGAACCAATTTGCCCGGCGATATTAAGTTCCGCTTCGTGCTGTTTTGGCTGCTCCTGTCAGCGTAAGCCCTGCATGATGAATTTGTATATCGTGCCGATTTCTTCATCGATCTCTTAGCCGGGAATGCCTTGGCTCTCCGCCGCCTGCTTCGCGTCCACGGCCATGTCGATCCCCAGTAGCACTGGGTCGATGATTGGATCGTCCGGTAAATGATCCAATATCCAATGATAAAGAAAATCGTTGCCGCGCTTGTTCATTCTTCCCGGAAGTCCTGCAACGAGGCATGCCGCAGGTCTTCCTCGCCGCGCAAGTGCTTCACGCGTCCGATCAGCCCCGGCTTGATCCACTGCGTCGCCGGACGCTTCATGCCCTTGGGCGCCGTCCCTGGTGCTCCTGGACGCGCTTCCATGATCGTTCGCGCATCTGCCGGTTCAGGGTGACGAACGCGCTCCCGACATAGCGCCCGGTGCCGCGCTCTGCCATGAGAGCGAGGCGGGCTTGCCCACCTCACGCTCAACACCGAGCAGTTCATATTCGTCGATCGAATAGCATTTGGCCTTCAGCCAATTCGTGGACGGTCCATTACGGTATTTCTGTCGCGGCGCTTCGACACCATGCCTTCGAGGTCGGCCTGTTCGACAAGGTGATAAATTGACTTGGGCGCCCGGCAGCGCCTCGCTGAACTGGATGCGGCCGCCAGGCTCGATCATGCTGGCCAGGATCTCGCGCCGCTCCTTCAGCGCCACGTCGCGCAGATCGTGGCCAACCAGGTGGAGCAGATCGAAGGCGACGAAATAGAGGTCATGTTGCCGGCGGGCGATCGCCTTGCGCAGTTCCCCGAAGTCCGACAGTCCGGCCTCGTTCAGCACAATGATCTCGCCGTCGACGATAGCGCTTTCGGCGCCAAGGCTCTTGGCCTCTGTCACCAAATCGCGATATTTCGCCGTCCAGTCATGGCCGTTGCGCGTGTAAATCCTGGTGCCGTCTTGATGAGCTGCGACTGGTACCCATCAAATTTGACCTCGTGAATCCAACCGTCGCCCTCGGGATGCTGCTCCACCGAGGTCGGCATCAAAGGCGCAACGAACTTCAAACGCATGCACCAGACTCACAAAACCACGACTGAAGCCGCGAGGCTGAAATCGGTTCCGGAACATTTTAGCTCAAATGCATGTTTCAATGGTTATGAAGATCGAAGCCGACGAATGCCGGGCAGCGCTGACGCTCATCCGGAGCACAACCGATAGGCCAACGCCAATTTGACTTGCAAATTCTATCTATGGTTCCGTACATTTATGCTCGCTGATGAAGCGAGATGCCACGGTATGATTCTGTCGGACTTCGAATTCCTGGACCCGGAAAATCTGGCTATGTGCCAGCGCCTATTTGAGCAGGTATGCATCGACGCCAACATAGACCGCACCTCGATTGAGGCAGAGCAACTCGCGGCGGCCGTGCTGAATGTTTTTCAAGTGCTCCCCGGAGGAACCGAAGAAGAATTGCTGGCCGCTCTCCGCGACCGCCACAACCATTCTGAAAAGCGCACTGGCTGAATCAGCCTTAAGGGAGTGGCCGGCACGGCATGTGGAACCCTTGGGGAGGGACCGCGTCGGCCACCCGCGCGGAGGTTTGGGATTTGGGCCGTCCCCCGCGCTTCATAGTCTATTGCCAAATTAGCATCCCGCAACCAAACCCATAGGTTGGTGGAAGCGATAGGCAAGTCACATATTAGCCGCATCTCCTATGTGACTAGTGCAAAAGCATCGGAGAAAAGGCGTGTTCCGAGAGTGCGACGTTCGTATGTGGCGCGAGGCCGGGAAACTTGCGGTATCTGGCGACTATGAAGGGTGGCAAGCCATCGAACGGGAGCTTCGTAGCAGAGGATACCCACGCGCCAAGCTACTGCTTGATAACGATCGGGTCCGCGACAAATTGGATCAGCTCTGTAAGAGCGCGCAGGCGCAACGCGCCAACCGGACCTAAAAGCCGGCCACAAGGGTTTTCCGAAAAGAAGGAACGAGACTGCATAACGCAGATCACGAAAAGCGTTGCGAACGTGTTCGCGATGATCTCGCCAGGCACCTCCAACCTTCGATGCTGAGCGCCCGCCACTAGGCGTGCTACAATGACGGGCGCTCATCAACCGACGATGAAGGGACTGATGTTCGCCGGCCGTTTCCCAAGGATGAACGGTGAAAATGTTTCGCACCTCGGACCATTGCCGGGCTGGTTGGGACCTAGGTCTCAATAAACGCTGAAAACCTCATAGCAAAAAGCCCGCCACCTTTCGGCAGCGGGCAGGGCTCACACAGGGGGAAGCACTGAATGGGAAACAGTGCAGTTCCAAAATTTCCTGGTCGGCGAGATGTTCCAGGCAAAGCGACAATTTTTGTGTCCAGGCTTCGACGCAAAGGCCTTTGGGATGGACTTTGTCCCGTGGGGTTTCCGACTGCGCGCAGACGATGGTGCTGGCGCCAGATCACAAGAGAAGAAGAACCTTGAGGACGCACCTTACCAGCGGCCACAGCTATCGGTTTGGTTGCGGCATTGCTGATTTGACAATAAATTGTCGAGTGCAGGGGTCCGCAAACCTCCGCAGTGGCCGGTGGGGCCCTTCTACCCGTAGGGTGCCCCCGTGCCGGCCACTCCCCTAAGGCTGGGTAGCGTCCATGGTCGTGTCCCATCAGGTGGTGTAGCTCGGCGGTAGCGAAGCCGCTCACGAGCGCGCCGTTAGTAGCGCTGTAGCGAGTGAGCGGCGTGTCGGTG
>NZ_JAMYQF010000107.1:0-5095 GCF_040320745.1 Mesorhizobium sp. M0621
CGACAACCAGAGAGAAGACGGACAAACCCCGTTTTACGGGGCATGCACATGCGGCATTTCGATTCACTCAAAACTTTCCCCGGACAGCCCTGCACAAGGGGAGAAGGGGAGGCGCTAGCTATGCGCAACCATCACGTGGCGGACGGCGGTGTAGTCTTCCAGCGCGTAGAGCGACATGTCCTTGCCGTAGCCGGACTGTTTCAGTCCGCCATGCGGCATCTCGTTGGTCAGCATGAAATGGGTGTTGATCCAGGTGCAGCCATATTGCAGGCGGGCAGCCGTCGCCATGGCGCGCGACACGTCCTTGGTCCATACGGATGACGCCAGGCCATAGTCGCTGTCATTGGCCCAGTTCACTGCCTCGTCGACTTCCGAAAAACGGGTGATCGAGACGACCGGCCCGAACACTTCGCGCCGCACGATCTCGTCTTCCTGCAGGGCGCCGGCAACGACGGTCGGCTGGTAGTAGAAGCCGGAGCCCTCGCCCGGCTTGCCGCCGGTGGTGATCTCGATGTGTTTCAGTTCCGAGGCGCGCTCGACGAAGCTTGAGACACGGTCGCGCTGGCGGCGCGAGATCAGCGGCCCGATCTCGTTTTCGGTGTCGTCGGGGCGATTGTACTTGATGGTCGAGACGGCCGAGGAGAGATCGGCGACGAGCTTGTCGTAGATCTTCTTGCCGGCATAGATGCGGCAGGCGGCGGTGCAGTCCTGGCCGGCATTGTAATAGCCGAAGGCGCGCAGGCCGTTGACCACCGCACCGAGATCGGCGTCGTCGAAGACGATGACCGGGGCCTTGCCGCCGAGTTCGAGATGCGTGCGCTTGACCGACTTGGCGGCCGCCTGCAGCACCTTCTTGCCGGTGGCGACATCGCCGGTAATCGAGATCATGTTGACCTTGGGATGGTTGATCAGCGTGTTGCCGACGCTGTCGCCGCGGCCGAGCACGACGTTGACCACGCCTTCCGGCAGGATGTCGGCAAGGATCTTCGCCAGCTTCAGCGCCGTCAGCGGCGTCTGCTCCGACGGCTTGAAAACCAC
The DNA here is from genome assembly GCF_040320745.1 of Mesorhizobium sp. M0621. NCBI lineage: Bacteria > Pseudomonadati > Pseudomonadota > Alphaproteobacteria > Hyphomicrobiales > Phyllobacteriaceae > Mesorhizobium > Mesorhizobium sp. M0621. The sequence goes on from NZ_JAMYQF010000107.1 coordinate 1,039, forward strand.
GGTGTTGCCGCCGGCAATGGCTGGCGCCAGCTTCCAAGCCATCATCATCAGCGGGTAGTTCCACGGCGCGATGGAAGCGACGATGCCGATGGCGTCGCGCCGGACCATCGAGGTGTGGCCGGGAATGTATTCGCCGGCGACCACGCCCGGCATCGAGCGGACCGCACCGGCAAAGAAGCGGTAGCAGTCGACGATGGCCGGGATTTCGTCATTGAGCACGGCGTTGATCGGCTTGCCGCAATTGAGCGCCTCAAGCGTGGCGAACTCCTTGGCGTTAGCCTCGATGCGGTCGGCTATCTTAAGCAAATAGCCGGAGCGCTGCGCCGGCGTGGTGCGCGACCACAAGACGAATGCTTGTTCGGCGGCGGCCACAGCCGCCTCGATCTGCGCCTGGCTGGCCTCGGGCAGGTTGAGGATGGTCGCCCCGGTCTTCGGATTGAGGATCGGTTCCTCGGTTTCGGTGCCCTTCTCGAATTTCGAGCCGATCAGCATCTGGGTGTCCATGAGGTTTCTCCCTTAACAGGAGCGAGTAGCGAGTAGCGAATAGCGAGTAGGGTTTGGCAGTCGGTTTTCCTATTCGCTATTCGCTACTCCCTATTCGCTGTTTTTCATTTCCCGCTTCCAGCGATCTGGTCGCCGTCGCGGGTGAGGTAATAGGCGGCAAGGATGGGCAGCAACGTCACCAGCACCACGACCATGGCGACGACATTGGTGACCGGGCGCTGGCGCGGACGGATCAGCTCTTCCAGCATCCAGATCGGCAGCGTCTGCTGCTGGCCTGCGGTGAAGGTGGTGACGATGACCTCATCGAAAGACAAGGCAAAGGCCAGCATGCCGCCGGCGAGCAGCGCCGTGGCGATGTTGGGCAGCACGATATGCCGGAAGGTCTGGAAGCCGTCGGCGCCGAGATCCATCGACGCCTCGATCATCGAGCCCGATGTGCGGCGAAAGCGGGCGACGGCGTTGTTGTAGACGACGACGACGCAGAAGGTGGCGTGGCCGAGCACGATCGTCCAGAACGAGAACGGGATGTCGGCCAGCGAAAAAGCCGAGCGCAATGCAATGCCGGTGATGATGCCGGGCAGCGCGATCGGCAGGATGACCAGCAGCGAGATGGTTTCGCGGCCGAAGAATTTTGTTCGCGACACAGCCGCCGAACAGAGCGTGCCAAGGATCAGCGCGATCGCCGTCGAGATGGCCGCGACCCTGACCGACAGCGACAGCGCCTGCCAGACATCGGGCCGGTTCCAGGTGACGGCGAACCATTGCGTCGTCAGACCCGGCGGCGGCCAGACGAAACTCTTCTCTTCGGTGGTGAAGGCATAGACGAAGATCAGCAGGATCGGCAGGTGCAGGAAAAGCAGCCCGCAGGCGGCGGCCACCTTCAGGCCGAGGGGCGCGGATTGCGAGCCATCAGAGCGCATCGAAGGCCCCCATGCGCTTGGCGCCCCAGAGATAGAATCCCATGATGACGATCGGCACCACGGTGAAGGCTGCGGCGAGCGGAATGTTGCCTGCGGTGCCTTGCTGCGAATAGACCGCCTGACCGATGAACAGCCGCGAGGTGCCGATGATCTGCGGGATAATGTAGTCGCCTAATGTCAGCGAGAAGGTGAAGATCGAACCGGCGACGATGCCAGGCAACGCCAGCGGGAACAGCACGTTGCGAAAGGTCTGTCCCGGCGAAGCCCCCAAGTCGGATGAGGCCTCGACCAGATTGCCAGGCACGCGCTCGAGCGCCGCCTGCACCGGCAGGATCATGAACGGCAGCCAGACATAGACGAAGACGATAAAGGTGCCGGTGAACGACACCGACAGCGAATTGCCGCCGACGACCGGCAGCGACAGCCAGGCGTCGAGTACCCACAACAGATGCAGTTTGGCGAGCAGCCAGGTCAGGATGCCTTCCTTGGCCAGGATCAGCTTCCAAGCATAGATCTTGACCAGGTAGCTCGACCACAGCGGCAGCATGATGCCGAGGTAGAACAGCGCCTTCCAGCGGCCGCGCGCATAGCGCGCCGCGTAATAGGCGATCGGGAAGGCGACGACTGCCGAGACCAGTGTGACCAGAGCCGCCATCGTCACCGTGCGCAGGATGATGTCGAGATTGGCGGCCTGGAACAGGTCACCATAGGTCTTCAATGTGAACTCTCGGTTGATGAGGCCGGAAAACTCGTCAATGGAGAAGAAGCTCTGCGCCAAGAGGGCGAACAGCGAGCCGATATAGACGATGCCGAGCCACAGCACGGGTGGCAGCAGCATGAGCAGCAGCAGGATATTCGGCTTGCGCCAGAAGAGGTCCGACAACGCGCCGCGCAAGCCGCCGCTGCCCGGCAGGATGGCGGGGGTGGGATTGGAGTTGAGCGCGGCGATTGTCATCGGGCCGCTCTGTATTGCGGGAGATCATGAGACAGGTAGCGCTCTACGGCGCCCCCCTCTGTCCTGCCGGACATCTCCCCCTCAAGGGGGGAGATTGGCTGTCCATTCGGGTTTCGCCAATCTCCTACGTGGCAGAATTGGCGAGGCCGGGAAGCTACTGATCTCCCCCCTTGAGGGGGAGATGTCCGGCAGGACAGAGGGGGGCGCTTCGCGCAAACCTTCATCATGCCGGCTCGTCCATCAGATGCAGATGCTCGCGGTTGAAGGTGAGCACGACCGTCTCACCTTCCCCTGGCAAGGCCGTGCCGGCCGGCACGATGGCGTGCAACCGCAGCCCGTCGGCGTCGAGCGCGAGCTTCGTCGTGGCACCGAGATAATTGGTCGAGACGAGGCGTGCGGACACGCCTTCGCCACTTGTGACCCCGCTGGCCGCGCGCCCGACACGAATGGATTCAGGCCGCAGGCTGCCCCAGCGATGCTGACCGGAATAGCGCTGGACGAAATCCGGTGGCAGTACATTCGAGGAGCCGACGAAATCGGCAACAAAACGCGTCTTCGGCCGCTGGTAGATATCCTCCGGCGTGCCGATCTGCATGATCTTGCCATCGTTGAAGACGGCGACGCGATCGGCCATCGACAGCGCTTCGCCCTGGTCGTGGGTGACGAAGACGAAGGTGATGCCGAGCGCCTTCTGCAGAGACTTCAGTTCCTCCTGCATGTTCTCGCGCAATTTGAGGTCGAGCGCGCCGAGCGGCTCGTCGAGCAGCAGCACCTTTGGCTGATTGACCAGCGCGCGGGCGAGCGCGACGCGCTGGCGCTGGCCGCCGGAAAGCTGGCCCGGACGGCGCGCGCCATAGCCGGGCAGCCGCACCAGTGACAACGCCTCTTCCGCCGCCTTGTGCCGCTGAGCCTTGCCGGCGCCCTTGACCATCAGCCCGTAGGCGACGTTGTCGAGCACGTTCAGATGCGGGAACAGCGCATAGTCCTGGAACACGGTGTTGACGTTGCGGCGATAGGGCGGAACGCCCTCGGCGCGTTCGCCGAAGATCGAGATCGAACCCGAGGTCGGCTGCTCGAAACCGGCGATGAGGCGCAGGCATGTGGTCTTGCCGGAGCCGGACGGCCCAAGCATGGCGAAGAACTCGCCCGGCGCGATGTCGAGATCGACCGCGTCAACGGCGCGAACGCTGCCGAAATGGCGCGAGGCCTTCTGGAAGGAAACGGCTGATGTCATGGTGCTGTCAGTCTGTTGCCGGTTTAGTTCTGTCGATCACCCTCGCCTGCAAATCCTGGCAGGGATGGCGAATTCGCGCGCCACTACACCTCCCCCTCGATGGGGGAGGTCGCAGCAAAGGCGGCGGTGGGGTAGCCTCATAGGCAAAATCGTGTCTGGGCGAACCCCCACCCCGACGCTATGCGTCGACCCTCCCCACAAGGGCAGGGCAATCGCATATGGCGCTCCCCCTCTCCGTCTCGGCTTCGCCGAGCCACCTCTCCCCCACTTTGTGGGGGCGAGGAACCCAGGCTTTTCAAGGCCGCGACCTCGGCGATTGGTGTTCCTCGCCCCCATGAAATGGGGGAGAGGTGGGCGCGTTGAGGGCGGGGAGGGGGCTGGGGCGGCCATAATGGATTGACCTGCCCACAAAGGGAGGGAAGGGCGCGTAAAGAACGCCCATGG
>NZ_JAMYQF010000108.1:0-4872 GCF_040320745.1 Mesorhizobium sp. M0621
CCGTCTTCGAACAGCGCTTGAGCGCTATGTGGGCATGCGCCAGGATTGGATACAAGTATCATGGCCCCGCCGACGATTATCGAATTTCGTTACCTACATGCAGGCGCGCGGCGCCGAGACCATCCCCACGCGCTGGCAATGAAGTGGGTGACGTTGATCGGCCGACAACCAAGTTGGTCCATCCGCATGACCGATGTGCGCTGCTTCGCTCAGCACCTCGCTCATTTGGACGCGCCTTTCATCGGCGCATTTCTGGATGACCTCGAAACACTGCGATCCGTCTCAGTGAGAACCCGGAACCTCCGCCTCACAGCCATTCGGTTTTTCTTCCGATACTCGTCTTTCGAGGAGCCGGCCCATAGCGCTCAAATTCAACGCGTGCTCGCGAGCAAGCGATGTGACAAGCGACAGCTTCAGTTTCTTACCAGGCCGGAAATTGAAGCGATCCTGGCCTGTCCGGATCGCAACACATGGCTGGGACGGCGTGATCACACTCTGCTGTTGCTGGCCGCGCAAACGGGCTTGCGGGTCTCGGAGATCATCGATCTCGACCGGGACTCGGTCATGCTGGGGCACGATGCCCACGTGCGATGCGTTGGCAAGGCCGCAACGAAGTACGCCGCTCACCAAGGTTGCGCAGCAAGCGTTCGGGGCTGGCTCAACGAGCCCAGGAAACGGCGCGCAACGGCTCTCTTTCCGAACATGCACGGCCGCAGGCTGAGCGCCGACGGCGTGCAGGCGCTGCTGAACAAACATGTCGCTAAGGCTCGCGAACACTGCGTCACCCTCCGCTCGAAGCGGGTGTCGCCTCATGTTTTGAGGCACAGCGCTGCGATGGAGCTGCTGCAGGCGGGCGTCGATTGTTCGGCCATCGCCCTATGGCTGGGCCATGAGGCGATGGAAACGACGCTGACCTATCTTCACGCACATCTTGAGCTGAAGGAATCCGAACTTGCCAAGCTGAAGCCATACGAACGCGCAAAGGCCGAACGATTTCGGCCGAATGACCGACTTCTTGAATTCCTGAACGCCCTTTGAGCACGAGAACTATGCCGAGTGTCAACAACCGGTTCTCGGTCGAAATGGCGGGCAAAGTGCTTCATACCGCCATGATCGTAAGAGGCGCTCGGCATAGTTTGGCGGTCGGCAGCGCTTCACCTTCCACTTCACGCCGCGGACCTCATGCTCGTGGCTCAATGCCGTCGAGGGCTTGTTCGCCAAACTATCCAAGCGTCGTCTCAAGCGAGGCGCTGTTCGGATGGCCGTTGACGATCCTGGTGAGTACGTCGGCGAGATAGCCGAGTGGCTCGACGCCATTGAGTTTGCAGGTTTGCAGCAATGTTGAAGCATTTGAAGGGGATTGGCCCGGAATCGCCGGTGTCCTGTGGTCGGAGGGATTGTTCCGAAGCTTTTCCAACCGACGGCAGGCGGGCCGCGAACTTGATCGACTCGAACTCACGCTTCAGCAGATCAAGTCCGTGGAGGCTGAGCGAGATGCTATGCTCAGCCCGTCGTCCGAAGGCACGCCAGCGCCAGGAGGGGCGAAGAGCAGCCCCTTGATCCGATTGACGTGCTCGACCCGCTCCGCTGTCAACGTCTTGCGTTCGCGGCAGATTCGGCGGCGATCCTCCTCCTGTGGGGTCGGTGCTCGAACCATCGCGCACACCCGCAGCTCGCCTCGCTTATACGCCAGCAACGCGCGCACCAGAGCTTCCCCGTCGATCTTGTCAGTCTTCGCCCGTCGACGCCGGCGCAACGTCGCGATTGATGCGACGGCAACGACGTGGCTTTCGACCCGTCCGTCCTGCAGCAAGCGGTGGATCCAAAAGTCGTCGAGGCCCGCCTCTTGAATCACGATGATTGGAACGCCCTGCCCCCTTCGGGCCTGCACCTTGTCTTTGAGCTGAGAGAACCGTGCCCATAGTCCAGCGACGTCACGTATCCCACGGTGACGGCCGCCTTGCTGAGGTAGGCTGAAGGCTGCAAGTCCTAGTGCAAGCACTAGGAGTAGCCCTATGACGAAGCATCAGATCGAGGTGATCACATCGGTCGAGCGGCGTCGGCGCTGGTCTCGCGAGGAGAAGGAGCGGCTGGTCGCGGCGACGTTTGAGCCTGTAGCCAGTGTTTCGGAGATTGCACGGTCGGCCGGCATCCATGTGAGCCAGCTTTTCCGGTGACGCAAGGAGCTCTGCCAGATCTCCGCGCCGTCCGTGCCGCAGCTCGTTCCCATGAAAGTCGTCGAGGTGCTGCCAGCGCCGCAACCGCCGGCGACGCCATCGCCGATCTCCCGGCCGCGCAAGAAGAGCAGCATGGTGACGATCGAGCTTGGCGGCGCCCGCCGCCTGCGGGTCGAGAGTGATATCGACAGCGAGGCGCTCGGCCGGATCCTCGATGTTCTGGAGCGGCGATGATCCCGGTTCCGCGCGGTGTGAAGGTGTGGCTCGCCACTGGCTATACGGATATGCGGAAAGGTTTTCCGGGTCTTTCGCTGATGGTGCAGGAGACCTTGAAGCGCGATCCGCACAGCGGCCATCTGTTCTGTTTCCGCGGGCGGCAGGGTGGCCTGATCAAGGTGATCTGGCACGACGGGCAGGGTGCTTGCCTATTCATGAAGAAGCTTGAGCGCGGCCGCTTCATCTGGCCATCGGCGGCCGACGGCACGGTGGTGATCACGCCTGCACAGCTCGGCTATTTGCTCGAAGGCATCGACTGGCGGATGCCGCAAAAAACCTGGCGTCCAAGCTCGGCGGGATGAGCAAAACCGCCGGCATGGCGGGAGCGAATATGATTCCATCGCGCCATGACCGATGCGGCCGATCAGCTTCCTGACGATCTTGTCAGCGCGCACGTTATGATCCTGGCCGAGCGTGCGGCCCGCCGGGAGGCACAAGCACTCGCCGCTCGCGCGCAGGCCATGAGCTCGCACTCGGATGCGCTGATCGCGCGGCTCAGGCTGGAGATCGAGAAGCTGAAGCGCGAGATCCATGGCAGTCGCTCGGAGCGGAAAGCCCGGCTTCTCGAACAAATGGAGTTGCAGCTCGAGGAACTGGAAGCCGACGCCGGCGAAGACGAGCTGGCGGCGGAACTGGCGGCACGGTCATCGACGGTCAGGGCCTTCGAGCGCAAGCGCCCGTCGCGCAAGCCCTTTCCCGACCATCTGCCGCGTGAGCGCGTGGTCATCGCCGCACCGTCAAACTCCCCGTACTGTGGTTCGGCCAAGCTGGCAAAGCTTGGCGAGGATATCACCGAGACGCTGGAGGTGATCCCGCGCCAGTGGAAGGTGATCCAGACTGTGCGCGAGAAGTTCTCTTGCCGTGAATGCGAGAAGATCGCGCAGCCGCCGGCTCCCTTCCATGTGACGCCGCGCGGCTTCGCCGGGCCAAATCTCCTCGCCATGATCCTGTTCGAGAAGTTCGCTCAGCATCAACCGCTGAACCGGCAAAGTGAGCGCTATGCCCGCGAGGGCATCGACCTCAGCCTCTCGACACTGGCCGACTAGGTCGGAGCTTGTGCCGCGACACTGAAGCCGGTGCATGCGCTGATCGAAACGCATGTGCTTGCCGCCGAACGTCTGCATGGTGACGACACCACCGTGCCGATCCTGGCACGCGGCAAGACCGATACGGGCGCATTTGGACTTACGTCAGGGATGATCGGCCCTTCGGTGGGCAGTCGCCGCCGGCGGCGCTCTATTATGCCTCGCGCGATCGGCGGCAGGAACATCCCGAGCGTCATCTGAAGAGCTTCAGCGGCATTCTGCAGGCCGACGCCTATAGCGGCTACAACCCGCTGTTCAGGGCAGACCGTGACCCCGGTCCGCTGACCCAGGCGCTGTGTTGGGCGCATGCGCGCCGCAAATTCTTCGTGCTTGCCGACATCGCCGCCAATGCCAAACGCGGCAAGAACGCCGCCCTGATCTCACCGATTGCGCTTGAGGCCGTCAAGCGCATCGACGCCCTGTTTGACATCGAGCGCGGGATCAACGGGCTTGCCGCCCACGAACGGCTGCAGCGACGCCGGCAGGAAAGCCGTCTTCTCGCCACCGAACTTGAGGCCTGGCTGCGAACTGAGAGGGCCAAACTGTCGCGCAGTTCTCCGGTTGCCGAGCCTATCGACTACATACTGAAGCGCTGGGATGGCTTCACGTCCTTCCTCGGCGACGGCCGGATTTGTCTCACCAACAACGCCGCCGAACGGGCGTTGCGTGGTTTTGCTCTCGGCAGGAAAGCTTGGTTGTTTGCAGGCTCCGATCGCGGCGCTGATCGGGCCGCCTTCATGGCAACCCTGATCACCACCGCAAAGCTCAACGACGTCGACCCGCAGGCCTGGCTGGCCGATGTTCTCGCCCACATCGCCGACATGCCGATCTCCAGGCTGGAGCAATTGCTCCCCTGGAATTGGGTGGCATCGTCAGTAAAAGCCGTTGCTGCGTAGGCTCTGATGGCTCACAAAACCGACAGAGATCAGGCTGACGAAAACCGAGCTCTTGTTCGCGATGTATTGCTTCGCGATTGGGATCCGATCGGCATATCTGGCATTCCCGAAGCTAAGGACGAATATGACGACTATGCCGACGTCGTGCTCGGGATGCTGATCCACGAAAACGCGACGGCAAAAGACATCGCCGGCTATCTCTTCAAAATCGCCACAGAGGATATGGCGCTGTCCGATCGCAAGATGGCGAAGCTGTGCGATAGAGCCGCAGAACTAGTCGTGCCGCTCCGATCAAACTTTTAGGAACAGGCTTGAGCTAACTGCGGTCTTCACCGGATGGGTACGACGTCACCGCTGCGAACCGTATGCTTCGACATCTTTTCACCGCCCCGGCGACAGCGATGTAATCAGCCAGGTCGATCGACTAAGTTCCAGCAT
>NZ_JAMYQF010000109.1:0-4296 GCF_040320745.1 Mesorhizobium sp. M0621
GTTCCGGCCTATTGCAGAAGGCCGGAACGACGCCCGACACCAACGAAACTGCAAAGCAATGAGGGGGTCAGTTCTTCGTTTCGCCCCAGGGGTCAAATCCTCACTTCGCTTGACACTATGATCTTACGTTTTCGGAAAAAGCTTCGGAAACAGCGCGTCCAGAGCGTCCGCCGGAAAGCGTAGGGACACTAGGCCCTTTGGCGTTTCCGACGCCAATAGTCCGAGCGCGATCACATCATCGAACACTCGACGCGCCGTACGTTCGGGTAGTCCGCTAATAAGGGATGCCTCGCCGCGGTCAAATTCACCGCGCATGCGTCAGGCTGCCAATTGATCACGATCTGACCCGACTGGGAGTTCAAGTTAGAACTTGAACCTGACCGGGTACTGCTGGATGGCAAGCTTCATCCCAACCCGGTCTGATATGAAACAACGTCCGGCCCCGAGGCTTAGGCTGCAATCTCGTATCGCTTCCATGCGCTGTTCTCTTGGAGCGTTTTGCGGGGTTGGTCTGCTAACCTCGGAGCTCAACGCTTAACGGCGTTAGGATGAGCGTTCGAGGCGCAGGATTACTGCCGACACTGCTCTTCTTGTTCGCATTGGGCAGTTCTCGTTGGAAGCTTCCCATCTTCCCGACTGCGGCCGGCAAGGAGCGGCTCGGCGGCATATCGAAAATGGGCAACCCGACGCTCCGCTCGCTGCTCGTTTGTGGCGCGAGTCTGTCTTGCTGCGCGTTAAGGGAAACGACACTAGTGACCCTTTTGGCGCGGCGGCCTTTCAAGGTCGTCGCGGTCGCGCTCGCCAACAAGATGGCGAGGATTATCTGGGCGCTGCTCAACAAGGGCGGGACATATCGAAATACTGGTGCGGCAAGGGCCGCAGCACGCGCCTAAGCCGAACGACGACCAGGACGGACTGGCCGGCGCCACGCCGGACAGAGGCGAGGTGCACAATGAGACGATGACCCACGGGATGAAATTCCGACGCGAGAGAGGCCGGCCGACAATGCGCTTACAGTGCGTCAGATAGATCAGCCTCTCGCATCGGGAATTTCATCGAGGCCAGCGGTCTTAGACCGCGCTGAACGGCCGGACATGTGACCGCACCTATCCCGCTGGGTGAAATGTCTAAAAAAGCGCTTGTCCGCGTGGTCGTTGCACATATGTCGTTAGTAGGTCATCTCCTGCGAGCGAAAGACGGTCCGTAAGCCGGAACCCTTCTTCGGATGGCTGCCTAAGGCAATAGTGCCGCCAAGGCGAAAGCCCGATAATCCGGTTCGGCAAGTCCGTCGGCCATGGCAGCGATGCGCCGTCGTAGCTCGGGCGCAAGCCCCGCCAGGCCTGCCCCGAGGGCTTGGACAGCCAAGATGCGATCTATGGGGCGGTCGAGTCGCTCGGCGAGGACGACGAGACGCCGCTGGAGCTCTAGGGCAAGCCCTGCCATGCCCGCTCCGAAGCCCCATAGCGCTGCGACGCGGTCTGTGGATCGGTCGAGCCCCTCGGCGAGGACGACAAGACGCTGTTGGAGTTCGGGTGCAAGCCCTGCCACACCCGCTCCGAGGCCTCTCAGGGCCGAGCCGCGATACTGTGACGGACCGAGCCCCTCGGCGAGGACGACGACACGCTGCTGGAGCGCGGGTGCAAGCGCTGCCAAGCCAGGTCCGAAGCGCAATAGACCCTCGGTGCGATCTTCGGGCTCGTCCAGTGCCTCGAGGAGGACCACGAGGCGCTGCTGGAGGATGGGCGCAAGCCCTGCCACCCCCCTTCCGAGGCCCTGCAGGGCCCAGGACTGACGCCAGGGATGAAGCTCTTCGGCGAGGAGGATGAGACGCCGCTGGAGCTCGGGTGCAAGCGCTCCCACGCCCGCGCCAAGGCCCCTCAAGGCCGAAGCGCGGTTCCCGGGCTGGTCGAGCCCCTCGGTGAGGACGACGACACGTCGCTGGAGGTTGGGCGCAAGGCTTGCCACGCCTGCTCCGAGGCCCTCCAGGGCAATGGTCTGAGACCTGGGCTCAAGCCCTTCGGCGAGGAAGATGAGACGCCGCTGGAGCTCGGGTGCAAGCGCTGCCACGCCCGCTCCGAGGCCCCACAAGGCCGAAGCGCAGTCGTCGGGGTCACGAAGCCCCTCGGCCACGACGACGAGACGCTGCTGGAGCCCGGTTGCAAGGGCTGCCACGCCCGCTCCGAGGCCCCTCAGGGCCGAAGCGCGATGGCTGGGCTCGTAAAACCCCTCGGCGAGGGCAACGATACGCTGCTGGAGCTCGGGCGCAAGCCCTGCCAAGCCTATTCCGAAGCCCGTCAGCGTATATGGGGTATACCAGTGCGGCGCAAGTTCCTCGGCGACGGCGACGAGACGTTGCTGGAGCTCGGGCGCAAGCGCTGCCACCCCCTCTCCGAAGCCCCATAGGACCGTGGCACGATTCCAGGGGTGAAGCAGTCCCTCGGCAAGCGCGACGAGGTGCTGCTGGAGTTCGGGCGCAAGCCCTCCCACGCCTGTCCCGAGGGCTCGCAGTGCCGAGCCGCGATGGTCCTGGTCCTCAAGCCCCTCGACTAGCGCGACGAGGTGCTCCTGCTGCACTCTGGTGAGGCAATTGAAGTTGCGCGCGAGTGATTCCATCACGACGGGATACGTCAGCGGCTGCGGGCCGGGTTGGAGTTGCATCAGCCTGTGCCAGATGGCCTGAACCTGGATTCCCCTTTCTTGAGGCGTTGCGATTATCATCGCGGCGACACGCAGCTCTTGATTTGTGTGCGACATCCTCAGCAGATCCATCGGGCTGAGCCGCTCAGCAATCTCAACGAGCATGTCCAGCGGCAGATCAAGGATACTCAGAGGAGGAGGCGCTTGATCTTGAGGCTCAGAGCGCGTCTGCTCCACTATAGAACAGGATGATTCACCGGGTCCTTCAACGCCAGCCGCCGGTCCAATGGGAGAATCGTCCGTGATATCACGCTCGATGGGGTTGAATGCCGAGATGGGCGCCTTTCCTCGCTCCTCAATGCCCCTCATAGTTCACCTCCTATGCTACATCTTGAGATAATCGTGATTGTCGCGCAGCGGAATCTTCAAGGATCGGGCAGTTCCTAGAACGTCGCTGGCTTGACCAGGTTGAGCAGGCGAATTGCTCGATCGGACAAGATCCTTTCCATTCTCACCATGAGGTGAGCTGCCCTGTCGAAGAAGACTGGATGAAGCCGCCAGGTCCAGGCCGCCCGCCAATGATTGCCCAATGTCGGCGTGCACTGATGGGGTGCGCACCTGGGAACTGTTCAGCATCATGGCTCATCGGGGGCGCTCCGGTGGCTGTGGGCGGCATCAGCCGAGGTGTCGGATCGTCTTCATCATCAAGATGGATCCCCGCAAAAGACGTACCGCTTCAAACGATCGGCATTGATCCGAGAGCTCCCGTGCCGAGGGGACTGGACTTTACCTGTTTAGTCAGCGGCGTGGATGTCGGCACTGGCCCGGCGAAGCTTCTGCCTGCGGCGTTGCCCCGCGCCGTTTGGAGCCTGGTTGAAGTTCATGACTGGGATTTTGGATCGTTGTATGTAGTATCCATTGTTGACTCCAGTCGGTGACGATTTCCTGTGCAGGAGACCCATCTCATCGCTCTGTGGCCGATCCGGCATGCGCGCGACGAGCTTGCAAACCGGCACGTAAAGCTCTTCGATCAGCGGCCGACCCCGGATCATAGACGAGATCGGTCTGGCTCGTCAGAAAGAACCGGCGTCAGAGCGTCTTTCGCGCGGGCCAAGGTTCCGCTCCTTCTGCCCAGCGACCTCGGCGAGTTCGCCTGCCGTGGTGGGATGTCGGCCATAGTCGAAGTCGAACGCTGTGTCGATGGTGCTGGCTGGAATGATCCGGCAAGGTAAGTTGCGGGCTCCGCGATTGCTTGCCCGCTTCGAAATATGGATCTCTCCTTTTGTCCGAAAGTGGGCATGCCGAATGTCCGCCAATCTGTTGCGAACGGAACGAATCCCAGCCAATACGAACGTATATTCCGCTGCGCAAACTGGTCTGGATCTTGCGTTGTGCTTTGTCGAACACGAAAAAATTGGGTGCCCGGAGTCCAGTTCACAATGTGGGATCGTCAGTGAATGCGCTTCCCACGTTATCCGCTTGGCTCCCTGCGGTAGGTGCTGTTCGTGATTTCGAAGACAAGCGTGATATGAAATCCGCATCCAGGCATTGGTCCTCAGCATGGTGCCGAGATTGGCGGTTGGAAGGCGCGCAATGGCAAGACGAGTTTTCAGACCGAGGTGCCCAAGCCGGCTACTAAGCCGGATCCCGAAATATCCC
>NZ_JAMYQF010000110.1:0-3589 GCF_040320745.1 Mesorhizobium sp. M0621
TCGTCAATGTCGAGTACGATCCGCTTCGGCACCTGCCGGAACGAGGCGCAATAGAGATCGACCATCGCCCGTCCCATCGCGACCAACTCCCGCACGCCGGGTAGGTTCTCCAGCCGGCACAGCGTCGATTGCGACGCCAGATCCCGACCCGACGGCAGCGCATCCTGGGCCATCTTGAAGACCGGATCGCGGCGCAGCCGGTTGGCGTCGTTGCCGTCCTCGTAGCCGGCCGCGATCATCTTCATGCGAAAGCCGATCATGTCCGCCAGGCTGTGGACGACCTGGTCCGGGCAGCGAGTTCGAGGAACCGGGTGACGCTGGCCATGACCCGTTCGCCTGCACGGATCATCGATGCAACGCGCCAGACGCTCGGCCACCCGCAACCGCTTTTCCACCTCGGCCAAGGCCAGAACGCCGCTGTTGGACGACAGCATGCCGCCGTCGAAACGGGCGACGACGGACTTGCCGCCGACTGATGACAAACCGCTCAGCGGCAGCGCAAGATCGTTCATGGTGGGTGTGGTCTCCGGGAAATGGTTCGGATCGGCTTAAGCAACCAAATCCTACGTCATTTCAACGGCTTGCGCCACATCCACCGACCCCCATGAATTTGGTTAGGTTGATGCGGCGTGCCGCCGCCGTGAGGCCGCGCTCGCTCAGCAGCGCGTCGAGAACGACGAGATCGAGCCCTTTGAAACGCATGTCTTAGCTATCCATAGCGTGGATGAATTCGATTGAAACAAACGATTTTACCAATTTTCCGGAATGTCGCATGGACTTGGCAGGATCTCACGTGCGCCGATCACTGCCTCTATCGCGTGGCGAGTCCCTTGAGAAGAGCCCGAAATAGGAAATCTGTCGCGTGCGGTGGAGATTGTACTGGGAATGAGAGGCAGCGCTCCGATCATGTCGAACTCTCCGACGAATGGCGGACCGGTACAATAGTTGATCGCAGCTGGTCCGGAGCTATGAAACATCTCGATTACATATGAGGTGCCGAGTGAATACGCTGACAGCACCCACCGTCGCAGCGTTTAGCTGACGTTTGACGACGGTTCCTATCCATTTACACGCAGATTCTTGATGTGCTGGCGCAAAACCGGGAGGCCGGCGACTCTTCTTCGTCATCGGGCTGACGCCGCAGAAGCCGGAGCTCGTCCGGTTCCTATGGGCATTGGGCTTGGTCGGTCGCACAGGCTCTATGAGGGGCAATTTTGGCAACGCGACGCGACTCGGGTTTTGAACGACGCCGAAAACGCAAGCTGGAAAGGAACAAGATGGCAGATCAACTCGCCAACGAAATAATCGCCATGATCAAGAAGCGCGCCGCGTCGGAGGGCGGCATAGCGCCTGCCACAGGCGGCGAGATAACGGCTGCCACGAGACTGACTTCGCTCGGTATCGATTCACTGGGATTGGCGGACGTTCTCTGGGACCTGGAGCAGGCCTACGGCATCGAGATCGAGATGAATACGGCCGAGGCATGGTCGGATCTCCAGAATGTTGGGGACATGGTGGAAGCCGTGCGCAGCTTGCTCGCTAAGGGGGTGTGAATGGACAGGCGCGTCGTGATTACTGGGATTGGCGGGATTTGCGGGCTTGGGACCAACGCCGCCGCCATTTGGACAGAGATGCGAGAAGGCCGCTCCGCCATCGGCCCAATCGTCAACTCCGAGCTCCATGAATTGAGGGTCAGGATCGGTGCCGAGATCAAGGCGCTGCCGGAGCATGACATCGACGGCAAGCAACTCATCTCCATGGACCGCTTCAGCCTGCTCGCTGTGCTTGCGGCGCGCGAAGCCATGCGTCAGGCCGGACTTTCCTCCAAAGAGGGAAATAGCTATCGCTTCGGTGCGACGGTGGGCGTTGGCGGCTGCGGGTGGGATGCGATCGAGCAAACCTACCGCGCCATCCTTCTGGGCGGTAAGCGTGCCGCTCTCTTGACTGTACCCAAGGCGATGCCGGGTGCCGCTGCCGGCCAGGTCAGCATGAGTCTCGGCCTGCGCGGGCCGGTCTTCGGCGTCACGTCCGCCTGTTCCTCGGCAAACCATGCGATTGCCTGCGCGGTGGACCAGATCAGGCACGGCCGGGCCGACGTGATGCTTGCCGGCGGCAGCGAAGCGCCGCTCATATGGGGTGTGCTGAAGGCATGGGAAGCGATCCGCGTGCTTTCGCCCGATACTTGCCGGCCATTCTCGGCCGATCGCCAGGGCCTGTCGCTTGGTGAAGGCGCCGGCATGGCGGTGCTGGAAAGCTACGAGCATGCCCTGGCTCGGGGCGCCACCATCCTTGCCGAAATTGCCGGTGCCGGCCTTTCCGCCGATGCGTCCGATATCGTCGCGCCGACTGTCGAGGGGCCGGAGGCAGCAATGCGGGCCTGCCTTGCCGATGCCAGGCTGGACGCCGAGGATGTCGACTATCTCAACGCGCACGGCACCGGCACAAAGGCCAACGACCAGATCGAGACTGCGGCGATCAAGCGCGTCTTCGGTCAGCACGCCTTCTCAATGTCCATTTCTTCTACCAAGTCCATGCACGCGCATTGCCTCGGCGCGTCCGGCGCGCTCGAGTTGATCGCCTGCGTGATGGCTATCCGCGAGAGCGTCGTGCCGCCGACTGCCAATTATCGTGAGCTGGACCCCGATTGCGATCTCGACGTCACGCCCAATGTGGCACGCGAGCGCAAGGTGCGCGTGGCACTGAGCAACTCCTTCGCCTTTGGCGGCACGAACGCGGTTCTGGCGTTCAGGCAAGTGTAGAAGCCATGAGAGATGCCTCCGGCAACATTATCTCTCGCATGCAGATGCTTGCCGGATAACTATTGTGAAGGGCGGGTCATTGACCGGCTCCGCGAATGCGGGAAGTGGCAGCGGAAGCTCGACGATCCGGGGGTATCGTCTTTGCGAAATTCTTAACTGTTGAACCGGCTTGGACGTACCGCCGCCCCGTCAAAGGTAAGCGAGGCCCTGCGGGCTCGGCTTGAGGGTCTGAAGCTGTACACGACAATGTCTGGAAGCCGCAGGGTCGGCTCTGCGCCCGTTATAGTCGCCTGAGTGCTGCCGGCCCGGCCGCGCCGCGGGCGCCGTCAACGAACTCCTTGAACCTGCGGACCTTGCCTGTCTTGGCCGACGCTTCCAAGCGCGCCGTCGTGCTGGCCTCCAGATCCGCGACATGCTTGCGCAGGGTCGTGGTGGGCGCGAGGCCAAAGATGAAGTCGACGTCGTTGGCGCGGCACCAGTCGATGACCTGCGGACTGCTAATGGCTATCGCCGCGGAGCAGGATTCGAATGTTCGGCCAGTTGATCCGGATCGCCCGCACCAGACGGCGCAGGTGGGGGCGGATCTCAGCCCCACTCGGCCGCTTGGCCGGTCGCAGGATCGCGCTGACGAACCGTTCCGCACCATCGAACACGACGATCGGCTGGAAGCCGTACTCGTCATGGTGGGCATTGAACAGGCGAAGCTGTTGGCCTCCGTGCACAGCGTCGAAGGTGTCGTCAATGTCGAGTACGATCCGCTTCGGCACCTGCCGGAACGAGGCGCAATAGAGATCGACCATCGCCCGTCCCATCGCGACCAACTCCCGCAC
>NZ_JAMYQF010000111.1:0-3331 GCF_040320745.1 Mesorhizobium sp. M0621
CATGCTGACCTCCTTGCCCAGCATGAAGGTTGAATCAGATTTGCACGCCTAAGGGAATCCCAAGCCGATTCAGTCTCATTTCATCCCGCTCTAGCCTATTTCGCCAAGCTGCCGCCTTTGCCTGATTGCGATGGAAGCATGCTCGAGCGCTCACCACTGGGCTCGCGAGCTGATCACTCTGGTCACGACGTTCGGCTCATTCCACCGCAATATGTCAAACCTGTGTCAGACGGAATAAGACCGACGCGAGAGAGGCGAGTCGCGAGGCGGCCACTCGGCCAAACATGCGCTTCTTCCCAATCAACACTCGACTCGCTTTGCATCGGTCTTGACGGACAGAGGCACCCCGCAAGGAGCGGTCAGCCCGCTCCTTGCCACCATCTTCCTCCACCACGTCCTCGATCTCTGGGCTCACCAATGGCGTCGTCCTCATGCGCGCGGTTGTGCTGTGATCGTGCGTTACGCTGACGCCTTCGTCATGTGCTTTGAGCAAGGCCGACTGTTTGGCCCTCAGGGCGCGGCTGGCCAGCTTTGGCCTGACGCTTGATGACGGCAAGACCCGGCTGAACGAGTTTGGCCGGTTCGCGGCCCTCTCCCAGCATCGGCGTCACGCGCGCGAGCGGCCCGAGACCTTCGCCTTTCTGGGCTTCACCCACTATTTGTGGGCGGACCCGGGACGGCCGGTTCTTCGTGAAGCACAAAACGGAAGGGAAACGCCTTACGGCGCGAGCTGACGGCGTTGCGCCAGGAGGCCTGCCGGCTCATCCACGCGCCACTGCACGCGCAGCATGGGTGGCTCGCCGCTGTACTTCGTCGCACTACGGCTATTATGGCAGGCCGCACAACTACCAGCGCTCACCGGATTCCCGAGGAAGTGCGTGGAGTCTGGCTGTCTGAGATGGCGCAGCAAGAAAAGCCGGCGCATAGGCTGGTCGGAGTACGCTTCCCTCCTGCCAGTTCCGCGCATTACTCGAAGCTTGGGCACGGGCACGTAAATGACGCGGGTCACTCTCGGGAACAGCCGGGTGCGGGAAATCCGCCCGCCCGGATCTGGGCGGGCGAAAGCTGAATGGCTGAGTTACTCGACCACGATCGTCCCAACTCGCTGCACACTTTCGGAAGAATGCCCCGGGCGACTAACAATCGCGTCAGCAGGCGCTGCGGTCAAAATCGTGTTCTGCTACCACTAAATGTCTTTTAACCTTCTCAAATATTAAAGATTCGTGTCAGACGAGCTGGTTGGGACGGCCGAAATGACGCTTTATGTCAATTGCTCGGGCTCCCAATAAATTACAGAATCTTCATATTCAAAATTCCTGAGGATGGTATGTTTGCCACAAATGTGAGGCCAGCAAAGCTAAAGCAGATAGGCCGATTTCTCGTGTGCGGTCGTGCTAAACTGGAGTTGACAGCCATGGTAGAAAGAGCGCTCATCATGCTTGAGGGTACGACGAATAGCAATAGCTTGCTATTCGTTCGCGCAGCGAAGTACCTTGGTCTTCATCCAATCGCTCTGGCTACTGATCCAGGCTCCTACGACTATATTGCGGCTGAACGGGTTCAGGCAGTCAGGGTTGATACAGAAGATTTCAATGCTCTGGTTCGTGAATGTTATCGGCTGCGTGAGATGTATGAAGTTGCTGGTATTACAAGCGCATTGGAGCGGGTCTATGCGACGGTTGGCAAGCTCTGTAGGCATTTCGATCTACCGGGACCAAACCCCACGTCCATTGAAAGATGCTGCGACAAATTTAGTCAACGTCGGCTCCTCGCCGAGGCCGGCATTCCAATACCTGCTTTTCGCTTGGCAGCGAATCCCGCGGAGGTAGAAAGCGCTGCATCGGACCTTGGCCTGCCGGTGATCCTTAAGCCAGCTGTGGGCAGCGGCAGCAGCGGTGTCCGATTGTGCCGTACTACCGATGAGATAACCCAGCACTCGACGTTTCTGTTGAGTGGGGAACATATATGGCAGTCGTCGCCAAGGATACTGGTCGAAGAATTCGCACAAGGCCCATATTACACTGCCGAGGTAATGGGAAATGAGGTCGTTGCAATTGGCACTGGTGACTTCGGTCCCCCGCCTCATTTCGTTTGTCGTGGGTTCACCTATCCCGCCCCGCTGACCGATGGCGAGCATAACCATATTGCTGATGTGTCGCTGGAATGTTTGCGAGCTCTCAACCTTGGTTGGGGGCCAACCAACGTTGAACTCCGGTTGACAAGCCGTGGCCCGATCGTCATTGAAGTCAATCCGCGCCTTGCCGGCATGCCCTTTCCTCAACTTGTTCATCTGGCTTACGGTGTCGATCTCATCACCGAGCATATAAAGCATGTCATCGGTAAGGAATGGGATTTGCGCAGAAGGCACTCGCGTACCGCAGTGGCGCGGCACCTGGTTGCTGATCGCGATGGCACCCTCGATTGGATCGTCGGGCACAGTGAAGCGGCTGCCGTCTTAGGTGTCGCCGAGGTCAAGGTTTATGTTAAACCGAAGACGCCGATCATCCGGAAGGGGGACTTTGATGACTGTATCGGCCATGTGATAGCCGCTTCTCCCAGCCTTACTGAGGCGGAGAACGCACTTCAGCATGCGATTGACTTGATCACTTGGTCGATAACACCATTTTCGCCGCTTGGCGAACACGGACCAGCTTGGCCTTGAGGACGTCCGCGCTTCCCTGGTTTCCACCGGATCTCGTGGCCCGCGCTGGACCAGACCATGTGCGCACTGCGATCCTTCTACGGCGTGACGCTCGACCGTACCGAGATTCCGGATCGCGTATGCCCGCGCGCTGCGCACGCTGCCGGTCGTGCTGAGCGCCGACGAGGTTTGTCTGCTTTCTTGCGGCGGTGCCGAGCGTGGGCCTGAAGGTCGACGCCATCGACAGCGAACGCGGCGTCATCGGGTCGAGCACGGCAAGTCGGCAAGGACCGTACCGTGATGTCGGCGCACCTTCTGCGCATTTCTGCGGCTCCAGCTAGCAAAGCCACCGGGCTGGCTGTCTACCGGCCGGGACACAAATCGCCCGACGTGCAGGTATTGTATTCGGCTTGTCCCTCGGCGCGGGCGGCCGCCGGGATCGACAACCGCGACGGGAAGGCGACGACTGCCGGCTTCTCGAATACGCGACACCCGTGATGTTCGACTTACCATAGTATTGCGCTCGCAGGCCTTTGTGGCACTTCTTAGCTTTGGCGCGATTTTTGAAGTCTCTCATGCGCGGCAGCTGCTGGCGAGCCGATAGCTATCTCATGGTGCATTGTGTTTGATGGAACGATGAAGGGAAAAACAGCATGTCAGGTCCGAGTCCGATAGCAAATGCGTCGCACG
>NZ_JAMYQF010000112.1:0-3303 GCF_040320745.1 Mesorhizobium sp. M0621
CGCCTCTTGGGGGGGGGTTGGGGGCGGCGGGCCCCCCCGCCCTGGTGTGGGCCACCCCCACTCACACCCCCCGGGGGGGGCGGCGGCGCGGCCACCTCTCCCCCGCCTCTGGCGGGGGCGAGGAACCCAAGTCCCCAGAAGCCCCGCCTTCACCGGTCAATCCGCGTCGACAGGATGATCGATGACGAGGTCCGCTCGACCCCATCCATGGCGCCGATCTGGTCGAGCAGCAGATCGAGGTCGCGGATCGACGGCGCGTCGACGATGACGATCATGTCGAAATTGCCGCTGACCGAATGCAGCGTCCTGACCGGCGCCAGGTCGCGCAGGCCGCGCACCACCTTGTCGGCGAGTTTGGGTGTCACGGTGAGCAGCACATGCGCCCGCACCAGCCCCTGCTCATAGTCCGGCGCCAGCCGGACGCCATAGCCTATGATGATGCCGCGCTGCTCCAGCCGTTCGAGCCGGCTCTGCACGGTCGTGCGTGACACGCCAAGCTTCCGCGCGAGCTCGGCGGTCGAGGCGCGCGCGTTCTCGCGCAGTAGCGAAAGCAGGGCCTGTTCGGCGTCACTGAGCATTTCAACGATTCCCGTCGGCAGATTGCGTAATCAGAGTTTCGTTCCGAACAATTCCACACTTCCTTTCGACGGGCAAGCTGCGATCCTCATGCATGTCGCCCAAAGAGCGTTCAACGGCTTTGGGACAACGACATGCATTAAACAAAAGATGTTAGGGATCGGTCATGAAGAAAATTGTTGTTGTCGGCGCCGGCAAGATCGGCTCGACCGTTGCCGAGATGCTCGCCGCCGCGGGTGACTATCAGGTCACCCTCATCGACCGCTCGGCGGCGCAGCTCACTGCTGCCGAACTGCCGGCCACGGTTGCGACGCTGGAGCTCGATATCGAAGCATCTGGCACGCTGGAAGCCGCGCTCGCCGGCAAGTTCGCCGTACTGAGTGCTGCCCCCTTCCATTTGACCACGCGCATCGCCGAGGCGGCGGCGACCGCTGGCGTGCACTATCTCGACCTTACAGAGGACGTCGTCTCGACCCGCCGGGTCAAGGAATTGGCACGCTCGGGCAAGAGCGCCTTCATCCCGCAATGCGGCCTGGCGCCGGGCTTCATCTCGATCGTCGCCAACGACCTCGCCAGCCGCTTCGACACGCTGGAAAGCGTGCGCATGCGTGTCGGTGCCCTGCCGCAATACCCGTCCAATGCGTTGAACTATAACCTGACCTGGAGCACCGACGGCGTCATCAATGAATATTGCGAGCCCTGCGAGGCAATCGTCGAGGGCGAGCTGGTCGAAGTGCCGCCGCTGGAGGAGCGCGAGGAATTCTCGCTCGACGGCGTCACCTACGAGGCGTTCAACACCTCCGGCGGCCTCGGCACCCTGGCCGAGACGCTGAAGGGCAAGGTGCGCACGCTCAACTACCGCACCATCCGCTACCCCGGCCATGCCGCGATCATGAAGGCGCTGCTCAACGACCTTGGCCTGCGCCACCGCCGCGACGTGCTGAAGGACATTTTCGAAAGCGCCCTGCCCGCGACGCTGCAGGACGTGGTCATCGTCTTCGTCACCGTCTCGGGTCGCAAGAATGGCCGCCTGCTGCAGGAGACCTACGCCAACAAGATCTACTCGAAACGTGTCGGCGATCAGGTGCGCAGCGCCATCCAGATCACCACCGCCTCCGGCATCTGCGCCGTGCTCGACATGCTGGCCGACGGCAGCCTGCCGGCGACCGGTTTCATCAAGCAGGAAGACATCGCGCTCGACGCCTTCCTCGCCAACCGCTTCGGCCGCGCCTATGCCCAGCACGAGATGGTGAGCCGGCTGGCAAGCTGAGCGCCTAATCTCCCCCCTTGAGGGGGAGATGTCGCCGAAGGCGACAGAGGGGGTCGCCGGGGCGTAGAGCGCTAACCTCCATCTGTCGTAAAGGGGTCGCGTCCGGTCGAACCGACCCCCTCTGGCCTGCCGGCCATCTCCCCCTCAAGGGGGGAGATTAGGCGCTACTTCCGCAAGACCATCGGTCGCCCCAGCAGAAACCGGACCAAATTGCCGGCGTTGCGCGAGGCCTTGGCCGAGGTCTGCGACATCTGCTTTTGCGCCGGCTCCTTTCGAAGCGGCGCGCGCGCTGTCTCGGCACCCGGCCGGCCTACCGTGAAAGCCGGTTCCGCGACCGGCTTGCCGCGTAAGACATTGGCGGCGTTGTTGTCATGGACGACGATGCACCATTGAGCTTCCTTCACGACCGCTCCGACGGTGTTGAAACGCATCGCCATCTTTGTGTGCTCGTCGCAATAGACTCCGTTCATGACCGGCGATCGCTTCTCGACCAGCGTGCCGAAGGCCGAGGTCGGATATTCATGCTGCGTGTAGCGGTTGGTTGCCGCATCGAAATTCTGGCCATGGGGAAAGGCGATATAGAGCGGTTGCTGGTTCACCTGGCCCTTGGCGATTTCCCGGCGCGCAAAAAAGTCGACACGCTGCATGAAGGTCGGCGCCAGCGCGTCATCGCTGTCGAGCCGCGTCAGCGAAACGAACTCGGCATCCGTATCGCTTTGGACAAACGCATTGAAGGCAACATTGTGGTTCTGGCCGGCCTCGACGAGGACCGGCCTGACGTCGATCCCGATCGCGCAATCGCAAACGGTCCGAATGTAATTCTCGTGTGTCTCGGAATCGAACCCGACCAGGACCGTAAAGTCCTTCAGTGATTGCCCTTCGAGGGAAGCCGCGCAATAGGTGTCGAACAACGCCAATCGCTCGACCAGCCACACAGGGTCGAGATTGGCTCGCCCTTCTCCATCCCATTGGCTCGGCATGAAGCCGGTGGCGGTGTTGTAGCGAATCGCCACGTATTTCTTCAGGTCGGCGCTCATGGGGCGACATTAGAGCATGGGCCCGAAAGGTGGAATCTCGGAAAACATGGTGCGCGGCACCTTTCTCACCAATCGCTTGCGTCACACCTATGCACAGCACGAGGAAGGAAGAGTGCTGACTCGAATAGGCTCGCGCCCTTCCTCTCCCCCGTCGATCGGGGGAGAGGTGTCGAGCGAAGCTCGACGGAGTGGGGGTCGACCGGCTTAGGTGTTGTGATTTCGGGTCGGGGGCTGCGTTTGGTTAGCCCCCCGCTCAATATTTTGGACTCAGCCCGATCGTGTTCAGTTGTCAGCGGCAGCACATTGGGACCGCCTTCCCCCACTCCGTGGCGCGGCAGAGCCGGAGGCGCGGGGGGGCGCCGTCGGAGAAGCATAGAAACACCCACCACAACAACCACGCCGCCCTAGACCTGGTCAGCA
>NZ_JAMYQF010000113.1:0-3150 GCF_040320745.1 Mesorhizobium sp. M0621
CGACAGGCAATCCTGAAAACCATGGCCGAACTCGGTATGAACGCCCGCCTAGAACGCACGACTGGCTATATCTACGCGTCCTGCTACATCTCCACGCCGCCAGGGGAGGCAAGTTGCCCGATGCCAACGGGCCCCGGTGAGCAACTGCCGTTGTGAAGTCAAAGCTACCGGCCCGAATGCGCCTCCTCCTCCGGCAACCATTCTGGCACGCCGACCGGAACTCGCGAAAATTTCGGGGCCGCCCCTCCTAAGCGTACTCTCTGAAACCTTTTGGAGCTCCGTCAACGGCTCCAATCTGTTCAGTAAACAACCCGCGCGATAGATGCAGAAGATGTTGTAGAATAACCCGTTCTGCGGCTTTTCCACAGCCTCGACCTTTCCGGCCTCGTTCGTCATCGGGAAGTCGCAGCTGCCTAGGCAGCTTCTGCCCTTCCGATTCGGGATCGTCTTCGGCGACGGCACGCAGCTCGACCGATCTGATCTTGAGGGCGAGCAAGGCCGGTCCGGCCCGTTGTAGTCGGCATCCTACTCAGCATGTGCCAAATGATCGCAAGGTTGCGCGCTGTGGCGACGGCCGCGATATGCTTCACCGACGCGAAGCGATCCGCTTGTAGAAGGCACGCAGAGAACTCGGCGAGCGCGCAGCTGCATGCGGCTTCGACCAGCATCCGCGAGTATGACCTCGGCCCTGCTTCGATATGCGTCCATGATAGGCCGGTCCCTCACCGGACTTGCCGCACGGTCGGATTAGGCCAAGATAAGCGAGAAGTCTCTGTGGATCGCTGAAGCGCGACGAATGTCGCCGATTGCCGAAGTCAGCGCTGGAAGCCACGGTGACATCGCTTGGCCACGTCAATCAGGCGGCCTCTCACGTCATGGAGATAGTCGAAACCTCAGCACCCGAGCTGCAACCAGATCCGGTAGGCACGGTCTGGCGGTCGTCGCCTGCTCATATGATTAGACTGAAGAGTGGCGCGTTCCAACCAATGGTCGTCTTTGTCCCATTTTCGCAGGTTATTACATCCAACATGTCGGGATGAAGAAACCGAGTCTTGACACGGTCACTGAGGCGTCAGCATGGCGGCCGGCGAGCTGCGAACTCGGTTTCAAGCCTCGCGCAGAGCTTTGGCACGCTGATTGCATAGGAGGTGACGGGATCCGGTGGCGATCACAGCGGCCTCGTTGCCTTCGGCCGAAAGAATAACGAAACTCGCTTGTACAGCTGACACTGACTCGATCACCGGAGAATCCGAGGCTGGAACAGCAAAGATGATGCCCATCTAAGCTCTGACGGCGATGCAGAACGCAACGGAGAACACCGCTGATGATAAAACGGGCGCTTATTCTGATTGAAGGTCACAGGACTAGCGGTTCGCTATACGTCAGAGCCGCGAAGCAACTTGGACTTAATCCAATTACCCTGGCTGCCAATCCTGCCTGCTACAACTACCTTGGAGTGGAACAGGTTGACGCTATTCATGTCAACACCGACGATCTGGAGGCGCTGCTGCGCGAATGCTCGAGGCTAAGCGCGAACTATGACATTGCCGGAATCACCGGCTTTGCGGACTTTGACGAATCGGTCCTTGCTATTGTTGCTGATCTCTGCCAGTGGTTCAATCTACCGGGACCTAGTCCGGTGTCCATTAGACGCTGCTGCGATAAATTTACTCAACGTCAGCTCCTCGCGCGCTCGGGCATCCCAGTACCTGCTTATCGCTTGGCAATGGATGTGACGGAGGCGGAACGCTCTGCTGCGCAGATCGGGCTGCCGGTGATCCTCAAGCCAGCCGTAGGTAGCGGTAGTAGCGGTGTCCGTTTGTGCCGCAACCCCGATGAGATAAGAGAACACATGTCCTACCTGCTAGGTGGGGTGCACATTTGGCGGTCTTCGCCGAGGATACTGGTCGAAGAATTCGCTGAAGGTCCCTTTTACAGCGTTGAATTGATGGGCGATGAGGTTGTTGGGATTGTCGCGGTCGATTTTGGATCCCCACCGCATTTCGTGTTCCGTGGGACGGCCTTTCCGGCTCCGTTGGGGGATGATGAATATAGCCTTATCGCGGACGTTTCGCTGAGCTGTTTGCGAGCTCTCGGTCTTGGGTGGGGGCCAGCAAACATCGAACTCCGGTGGACCGAGCGTGGCCCGGTCGTCATCGAAGTCAATCCGCGTCTTGCTGGCGCGCTAGAGCCTCAATTGGTTCAGCTAGCTTACGGTATTGACCTGATTACCGAGCATGTCAAACTTGTTATCGGGGAAGGATGGGACCTGCGCAAAAGGTTTTCGCAGAATGCGGCCGCGCGGTTCCTAGTTCCTGATGGCGACGGCAAGGTCGATTGGATCCACGGCGAAAAGCTCGCCGCTGCGGTACCAGGTGTCGTTGAGGTCAAATTGTATGTTGATTGCCAGTCGCCGATCGTTAAGAAAGGTGATTACCGAGATTGCATTGGACATATCATGGCCGTTTCGCCTAGTGTTGCTCAGACCCAGGTTATACTTGACTCTGCCGCACACTTAATCCGCTGGTCAATGACACCGTTATCGAGCCCTTGAACAAGATGAGCCAGCGTTCTCAGCCGCGTATCGGCGAAGAATCCCGCTGAAGTAAATGCTGGGAGGGCTCGGCTGGGCTTGCTTTCGCGCGCTATTCTAAATTTCGCTATGAAGCGGAGGCGCTGTATGTCGTGGTCTCTTGCAATCGGGCCTGATCCATTACCGCTCGTGAAATCGGCGAACTGTTCATCGCCGTACCAAAATCCACAAGAAATTGCTGGGTGACGTCCTCATACAAAGCTATGAACAAGAAACCGCAAATCTTCTGGATGCATTTGCCAAGCATATTAACCCAGGAACCTCGTCCTGATGCCCGCTGAGCATAGCATCTCGCTCAGCCTCCACGGACTTGATCTGCTGAAGCGTGAGTTCGAGTCGATCAAGTTCGCGTCCAATCTGTGCCTTCAGATGCTCAGGTAGCGGACGACCATCACCGGTCCTGAGTTTCCTCAAGCCGCTCCCGTCTCTTGCGCAATAAAGGCTCATAGTCAGAGATACCTTGGGCGAAGAGCAGCCCCTTGATCCGATTGACGTGCTCGACCCGCTCCGCTGTCAACGTCTTGCGTTCGCGGCAGATTCGGCGGCGATCCTCCTCC
>NZ_JAMYQF010000114.1:0-3083 GCF_040320745.1 Mesorhizobium sp. M0621
CTCATGCCTTCCCCGTCGAGAAGACGAGCCACAAAACGAAGACGTTCCTCCATCACCGAACACTCTTTCCACGGCATCAACACCTCCGGCCAAAAGCCAAAAGTGTTACCCATGTGTGGAGTGCGCCCCTCGGGCCGGACAGGATGAACAAGCAGAATTGACTTGGAAGCCGGGCTTTCGAAGGATGGAAGCCCATGGTGACTTATCGCACGCACAGCATCGAGTTCAAACGTCAGGTAGCACAGGAGTTCCTGTCCGGCGAGACGCTGCATGGTCTCGCCAAGCGGCACGAACTGCCGCGTAACCTGATCCGCATCTGGGTTCAGAAATACGAGGCTGGCTCCTTCGACGAAGACGTGGCGGCGGCCGACACGATGCAGACCTATGAGGCGCGGATCGCAGCGCTGGAGCGGCTGGTAGGCCGGCAAGCCTTGGAAATTGAGTTTCTAAAGGGGGCTCTGAAAAGCGCACCACGTCCGAGAAGCGGGACTACATCCGTGATCACCGGCCCGGCGATGTCTCCATCGCTGAAGGATGCCGGCTGATGGGGATCGCGCGATCAACCTACTACGATCAGCCCGAAACCGCCGTGGATGACACAGCGCTCGTCGAGACGATGGGTGAGATCTCCGACAGCTTCGAAGCTTACGGCTATCGCCGCATGCAGGCGGCGCTGCGGCAGCGCGGCATCGTCGTCAACCACAAGAAGATCAGACGGTTGATGCGCGAGCACGATCTGCAGCCCAGGATCAGGCGGCGCTTTATCGCCACTACGGACAGCGATCACGAGTTGCCGATCTTCCCGAACTTGGCGAAGAACGTGACACCCGACGGCCCGAATCAGCTCTGGGTGAGCGACATAACATACGTGACGATTGCGGTGGGCTTCGTCTACGTCGCGGTCATTTTGGATGCCTGGTCACGCAAGGTCGTTGGTTATGCCGCAGTGAACCCATTCTAGCAGAAAAAAGCTCGCCGAAGTGGATTCTAGGAACTCGGGTCGGAAACGGTCAGGCTGCGACCAAAAACTCGCCTAGTACCGGCTCGCCGAAGAGAGTAGGCTTGAACGAACGCCGACCAGCGGTTTTTCCGAAACCATGAAGCATGACTTTCATTATAGCATGCTTGGTTGAAGGAGCCGGAAGTTGTCTATGGAAGTTGATCAACTCCGGGCCAACCTAAATGGCATCTATCAAATGATCGGAGCCAAACCGTCGTCTGCCTCGACGCTTGGAAGTTCCAACGAAGATCTCCGGCCCTGGCGCTCTGGTCTCGATCGTTTGGGAGAGCGCCGGGTTGATCGATGTGAGACGCTATTGCGAGGTCCGCGCCGCCGTGCTCTATGCCAACACGAGCAATATTTCGTACTTTAGCAACACAATGGAGACGGTGGCATGCTGCAAAGAATTCTAGACAGCATTATTCCGCCGAAAAAGATTCCTGATCAGGACTGGTTTGCGCTCCAGTTCGAGCCAGAAAAAGCGCGAGAGGTCTACAAGATACCGCTTCCTAGTCTACCAAGCGATGACGCGCAGGTGAGTTTCACGGCGCTAAGTGGCGAAAACAATATGCGGCAGGCGTTTGACTTCTACGTCCACATGCGATCCGTATGTCAGCTAGATAAAATCAGGCGGCCAAAGGTTCTGGATTTCGGAGGCGGTTGGGGCCGTGTCAGTCGCTTGTTTCTGAGGGATACGAAACCTCAGAACATCTACATCGCTGAAACGCGAGCTTCTGTGATCCAACTGCTTAGGGATGCCAATGCGCCCTATACCGCCATTCACAACGAGCCTCCTCCGCCGATCGCGGGCCTGCCCAACGACATGGACCTCGTTTTCGCGTATTCGGTTTTCTCTCATCTGTCCGAGAAATACTTCCTCGACTGGATCGGATATTTTCTTGAGGTGCTGCGCCCCGGTGGCCATATCGTTTTCACCTCACGTGGTCACTACTTCATTAGGCACCTTCAACACCTGCACGCGAACGAAGAAGCGGCGCCTCCAAACCTGGCCGAGCACATTCGTCGATTGAAACAGATGATGCCGCACCCCGATGAAATCCTCCGCCTTTATGATGCCGGGGAGTTTCAATTTTACCCTGTCGGCGGCTCAGAGGAACTGACCCCAAGTTTCTTTGGCGAGGCATTTATCCCGCTGGCCTATCTAAAGAAGCACTTCGGCGACGCGCTTGTCGATTTCACCGAAGACCTGCCGCGTGTCGATCAGAGTGTTACTGTGCTGCGTAAACGGTAATTCAGGATAGGAGGTCTGGTCCTTGGTTTGTGGTTGCGCTATGGCCTAGTTCCTTGAGGATGCGCAACGCGGTCGACCGACAGCGCGCGAGAACTCGCACAGCTTACCTCTCTGCGGTTCTTTGCAGCGGCTTCTATCGTTTATTTTCCACATGCATATCATTGTCCTTGGCGGCGAAGCGGATACGCGGTTTGCGCTAGGCGTCGACGTCATCCATGTTCGCCGCCGCGTCCATCGTTACGACGAATTCGGACCGCCAAAGTCTGACGCTGGTACGCGCGATATACTGATCTCCGATAGCACTGCCGCGATGCTTAAAGCATGGCGCAGGGTTGCCCCAAAAGATGAGCACGGTATGGTCTTCCCAAATGGCGGAGAAAACATCGAAGGCCACGCCAATCTTCTGCACCGCGTCTTCTGGCCAGCACAGATGACAGGCGTCACTGCAGCGGCCAGCGAGAAGAATAAGGACGGCAAGCCTATCCTCGATGCCAATACAGCCTTCATTGCCCTTCGGTACGCTGCGGCAGCGCTATTCATTGAACAGGCCAAGAAGGTGCAGCGCTCATGGGGCACGCACCACTTGCGATGACGTACTACGTTTATAGATATTTGTTCAAATTCGAAGACGACGACCGAGCCAAAATTGCCGAAATGGAAACCGTCCTGTTCGGTTGATTCCCGCGTATTCCCACGCGCTCCATGCAACACGGAAACGAATAGCGAAATATAATCAGTCGACCGTGAACTATCCGCAAGCCGTTGATCTGGCATGTTGATTGAGGCGGATAGCGGCTTTTGGATTGCAGGATTGGCGGCTTATGGGGGCTG
>NZ_JAMYQF010000115.1:0-3050 GCF_040320745.1 Mesorhizobium sp. M0621
CCGTCTTCGAACAGCGCTTGAGCGCTATGTGGGCATGCGCCAGGATTGGATACAAGTATCATGGCCCCGCCGACGATTATCGAATTTCGTTACCTTCATGCAGGCTCGCGGCGCCGAGACCATCCCCACGGCGCTGGCAATGAAGTGGGTGACGTTGATCGGCCGACCACCAAGTTGGTCCATCCGCATGACCGATGTGCGCTGCTTCGCTCAGCACCTCGCTCATTTGGACGCGATGACGGAAGTGGCCACCTCAAGACGCTGTGCCGCCGGCACAACGGGCAAAGCCCTACATCTATAGCGATGCCGAGATCACGGCGCTTCTGGCGGCGGCACTGTCGCTGCCGCCGGCCAACGCCCTCCGTCGATAGCGGTGGCCGGGCTACGCCATTCCGAAGCGCTCGACCTGCGCCGAGACGACGTCGATATCGACCAAGGTATCCTCACCATTCGGGAGACGAAGTTCGGCAAGTCGCGGCTGGTGCCGCTCCATGCCACGACGGTCGCCGTGCTGTCGGACGATGCCGCACGACGCGACGCGCATCTCGTCGCGCCTGGTAGCCCTATTTCTTTGTCGCCGAGCAGGGCGGCAGATTGCTGCAGCAATACGTGCACCGGGTGTTCTGGCAGCTGTCGCGACAGATCGGTCTGCGGCAGAAAGGGCAGCGCAACGGTCCGCGGGTTCACGATCTTCGTCACCGATCGCCGTCCAGGCCCTGACCAACTGGTATCGTGCGGGCCAAGATGTCGAGCGGGAACTGCCGGTCCTCTCGACCTTTCTCGGCCACGCCAATGTTCGCGACACCTACTGCTATCTATCCGCCGCGCCGGAACTGTTACGGCGATGCGCTCGAGCGCCTCCGTTGGCGATCGGCGCGGGTCCGGACTGGGCCAGTTCGTAGAACCGGCGACGGACATGCGCCCAGCAGAACGCCAGGCTCACGGCGTTGCGCACGGCCAACGCCCGATATCCGCGTAGCCGTCGACTTGCAGGATTCCGACGAAGCCCTGAAGGTGCCGGAGTGGCTGTTCGGCCTTGCGGTCGGGCGCATAGAGATAGGCGACACCGGGCGGATCGATCCCGCCCCAGGGGCGATCGTCGCGCGCATAGGCGAACAGCTGGCCCGTCTTGGTGCGGCCGCGCCCGGGATCGAGCACCGGCGCCGTGGTCTCGTCGGCGAAGAGCTTGCCGGACGCCTTCAGCCGCTCGAACAGCCGCTGGTGGATCGGCCGTAGCAGGAAGGCTGCCTTGCCGGCCCAGTCGGCGAGCGTGAACCGATCCAGGTTCACGCCCTGCCGGGCATAGATCTGCGCCTGCCGATACAGGGGAAGATGGTCGGCATACTTCGACACCAGCACGTGGGCGACGGTCGCTTCGGTCGGGATGCCCCCCTCGACGACGCGCTCCGCTGCGGGCGCCTGCACCACGACCTCCTCGAAGCTCCGGCAGGCATACTTCGGTCGACGCGTGACGATGACGCGGAATTGGGCCAGCACGATGTCGAGGCGCTCGGAGCGATCCTCGCCCATGACGTGCAGCATTCCTCTGCAGGCACGGGCAGATCTTGTCGAGAATGTCGATGACCTGCTCGATACGCGGCAGGTGCCTGTGCAGGGCACCGCGGTTGGTACGGCGCTTGCTGGCGCGAGCCTCGCGCTTGGCAGGATCGGCGGTGTCCTCTGCGGCGAAGCCCTCCGCCTC
This sequence comes from Mesorhizobium sp. M0621, assembly GCF_040320745.1. Classification (NCBI taxonomy): domain Bacteria; kingdom Pseudomonadati; phylum Pseudomonadota; class Alphaproteobacteria; order Hyphomicrobiales; family Phyllobacteriaceae; genus Mesorhizobium; species Mesorhizobium sp. M0621. The sequence continues at coordinate 1,703 of NZ_JAMYQF010000115.1, forward strand.
AACCTGCTCGCCTCTTCCAGACCCAGCAGCAGTTGGTCGATCGGCACCTCGGCCCCCTTGCGGAAGTCCACCGGCTTCGTCGCGACCATCACCTTGACCACACCCGTCGGCCCGATCACGACGGCGCCTTCCGCCCCCGGATCACCGCCGCCAGCGTCCTGGCGTCGGCGCCACGACCGACCCGCATGGCGACGCCGTCACCTCCAGCTCGATCACGCCGGCTTCTCGCGCGGCCTTCCGCTTCCGTGTCGATCTGGCGCGCTCCCCCGCCGGTTCGGGTTGCTGTGCCGCGACTGCTGGAACAAACAACGGCTCCGGTGCCGGCGCATTCGCCAACGGCACCCGCGCGAACCGGCTCCAGGCGAACAGCTGCTGCGGGGACAATGCATGTCGCCGAGCCACAGCGCTCACGTCTCGCCAGCATCGTAGCTTTCCGCCACGATCCGCGCCTTCTCCTCAGGCAATCGCGCCGCCGTCCAGAACCCGTGAATAATCAACCCGTCGAACCGGCTCACGCGCGAACGGTGGCGCAGGGACAGCGCTCACGTAAAAGGCGGCTACCGCATGTCAGAGCTGCGGCGGCGATTAAAACGCAATGACGCCAGACCACCTGCCAGCGATCGCATGCAAAGTGATCAATACCCTGTCCGATCACATCGATTTATTGAAGAACAGATCGCTGCAGTCGGCGAGAAATTGTCGAGTGGCACACCATTAAAAAAGAAGCGCTCGCCGATATCTATCCCCTCCCTACTGATCCTGCCGAAACGCTCCTCTTCCCGCTCGCATGCAGGCCCGAGCCAAGCCGCAAAGTGCCGTGCTGATTGCAACTGACGACCGTCTCCCACAGCTGGGACTATAGCGCTCGCAGTTATGGGGCCTACGCCTGGTGCCGGCGCCAGCCGGCGAAACGCCTTCACTGTTCTTATGCTCGCAGCAAACGGCACGCGCGCTAAATAGCTGAGCTCTCAAAGCGCCTCGCCTGGCGGTGTGGAGATGTAGCAGGACGCGTAGATATAGCCAGTCGTGCGTTCTAGGCGGGCGTTCATACCGAGTTCGGCCATGGTTTTCAGGATTGCCTGTCGTTCCGCCGATGAGGAGAAGCGGCGCTGGCGTTGTCTGAGCTGTTCTACGAGCCTTGTTTCCAACGAGAAACCCCGAAAGGCCGCCGCGATTTCGTCATAACTGAAAGGGTGCATTGTGAAGGCGACGACCCACGGGCGTGACATCGCGGCGGCCTCATACACGCGTGTAAAGGTCGCCTCAGTGGCATAGCCCACGCAGCCTGTGCTGATGAGAATGTCCGCGTCCACTAGGATGTCGCGTTCCTTGATGCTCAAGTTACGGG
>NZ_JAMYQF010000116.1:0-2942 GCF_040320745.1 Mesorhizobium sp. M0621
CTCAAGGTTCGACGAAAACTCGCCAATCTCAACGCCGATTATCTCGAAAATCTCATCCGTCAAAAATCAACGTTAACCTGAAGCGATTCCCCTGCCCCCTATCGCCAAAGACCAGTTGCTTGGAAATGTGTGCATGCCGTAGCGGGGGGAGATCGGCAGCCTTACCATCCCCCCTTCACAAGGTGATCGCCAATGCAAAAAAGGGCGGCCGAAGCCGCCCTCTTGGAAGAATGGGTCCCTCCATCAAAGGAAAATGATCACCCTGCCGTGTCTGTGGTGATGATGGTGCTTCCACCAGAACTTCTTGAAGTGCTTGTGGTGGTGGTGATGATGATGGCCGTGCATGCCATGGGCGGACGACGTGCCGACAGTGCCGGCGAGCGCGCCGGCGGCGACGAAAACGGCAACGAGGCCTGAGGTAAGAGTGCGCTTGAACATGATGATCTCCTGGATCTTTTGATCGAGGCGACCCATTCGCCTCCGACCATCAGTCGGCGCGGCGCGGGGAAAGGTTCGAAAGGTTTTGGAGATTGGAGCGAATAGTGAGTAGCGAATAGCGAGTAGGGAAAGGCAGGAACGCCAAGGAATCCCTCGCACCCCATTCCCTATTCCCCTACTCGCTACTCGCTACTCGCTCTTTTCACATCCCCGTGACATGGCGCAGCCAGAAAGCCAGCGCGATGAAGCCGATGATGGTGGTGACGCCGGTCCAGTCGACATTGGCCTTCTTCACGTCGCTGATGATCTTCACCAGCAGCATCCAGGCCACGAAGATGATCGGGAGAATGATGACAAATCTGATCATGCGACACTCCAACTCGAAGCGATTGCACCGTTTCCATATGTAGGAAGCAATCCGGCGCTTTTCAGGATGCCCTCCCCGACAACCGGATGACACGCCGGTTAAAAACGGAGTTTTGTCTTTACTGGCGCAACAAATATGCTAACCGGAGCGCCGTGCCCTTGTAGCTCAGCTGGTAGAGCAGCGGTTTTGTAAACCGAAGGTCGGCGGTTCGATTCCGTCCGGGGGCACCAGATAGCCGCATCTTTCGCAGTTCAACCAATTTAGGGGCGACCGCCGGCCGCACTCTCTACCATTCTGGGTCGATGTTCGGCTTGGGGTACTCGACTGTATCACCATTTGCATCCCAAAGTGTGGTCGAGTGACCCGTCCGTAGATTGGCGCCGACACTCTCAGAAACGAAGCGCGAAACTGTACCCTCCATCATCCAGCCCAGCACATCACGATCAAGGTCTCTGATCTCTGCCTTGTCGGGAAGTTTCACCTCGATCTTTGAGCCGCCGCTGAGTAGGTCAATGCCCGTCCGAAATTGCGGTTGCGAAATGATATGCACATTTGCACAGGCCAAGCGCGTAAGAACTTCAAGATACTGAATATCCAGCATCCTGTTCGTCAAACTGTCCAACTGCGGACCCATCATCGAGCCAACGAGGCCGCAATCGGCGATAACGCTGTAGAGAACGACGTCTTTGACACGTATCATTATGGTGCCACCGAGATAGTTGTCGGCATAGTTGAACGTAGTTGGACACCATTCTCTATGGGCTCGCATAATCACGAATGTGCCGAAGACGTCCGGGTCCACTTCAATGCCAAACAACCTCGCGCGAGCCAAAGCGTGAACGTGGTGAAGAAGGTCCAGGTCATATTCCTCACCGACTGTCTCGCTCCCTAGACGTTGATCCCGATGCACGGGTACTCGGCGATCCCTCAGGTGTACCTTCAGAAAAATGAGTGCCATCCAAAGCTGGAGCAGTTCCGCGCCACCAGAGTTTGCGTATTCCTCGACACGATCGAATCCAGCAGAAATCACCTCTCGTATCGGACGCTCAAATTCATCACCAAGACGGGAATTGCATTTTGTGCAGCACCGCAAGCGGTATGTGCTGTATCGGGTTCTCACGCCATTTGGCAGCGTGATTTCCTTGTTGTGTAGCCCGCAAAGGCGGAGCATCCAATCGGGGATTATGTGTTCCCTGTTGAAGTCCTTGCACCGAGCTCGTCCACACACGAAGCAATGGCCAATTGTGAAGACCTCACTACGAAACCGATCGAAATCCATAAAGATCAGATCGCCGTCAGGAGCGGTGATTGAGCCCCCTTTGTTCACAGCGAACGCTTTCATTCCATCACCAACTTACGTTCCGAAGCCGCGCCGAGACCTAGCGACGTGTGTCATATCAATAGCGGGGCCAATGCAATTGTCGATTTAAAAATCAGGTGGGGAAAAGCAAAGACTACCGGTGTAATGACCGGCTCCTAAGTTGAAGAGCCGCCGAAGTAGAAGTACCGTGCGATAATTACCTTGGGCGGATGGATTTCAGATGGGTGTTGCGAACAAAGAAATACCTCTCGGCTCCTACACGGTCTCAGTTGAGAGTGTGAGGAAGATTTATAGAGGGCTGCAGCGCGTGGTCACCGAGGAGGCTGACCTTACATTGGCAAAATGGGAGCTCTTGCCAGATCAAACCAAGGAGCAGTTTGAAGACCGCAAGAAGGAAGTCCGCGAGAAAGCATTCCGGGTGACTGTGAGCATTTACCGCGAAGACGGATCGCACATGTATGGCGACACCGGAATTACGGTGACAGTGCACTTTTGCCGAGGGTTTGATCGGATTCACGCTCGAAGGCCGCGATCGACCTGCGGTCTTTGTAAACCGAAGGTCGGCGGTTCGATTCCGTCCGAGGCATCAGTTTGCGGATTGTACGGCCCGGAGACATGGGTAACAGTCTGTACCTAAGACATGGGTGACAACCTCGTGCCGAACGGGTTGTCGATGGTCTGCAAGGTCCTTTGTTCCAGGTCGATATATCCCAGATCATAATGCATGAAGCTGACGAGCCAAATGCCGTCGTCGACTTCGGTGATTCCGAGCCTCTGGCCGGCGAGCACGGTGGAGATGTTGATCTTCTTCCTGTG
>NZ_JAMYQF010000117.1:0-2837 GCF_040320745.1 Mesorhizobium sp. M0621
TTTTAATACTATATATAAAAAAATAATATTTTATAAAAATCATCGGGTGCCGGGGGTGTTTTTGGGTGTTTCGCTACCCGGTGCCTCATTCCGGGTGGTTTAATTTTTTTTCGGGCGGGCGCGGCCGGGGGCGCCACCACGTTGTCATCTTTTGCCCATATCACGGTGCTACGAGCGAAGACGGCGGGGTTCTGGAGGTCGTTATGACTGTTAGCCTTGCCGGCACCCTGAAAAACCGCGGCAAACAGGTGGCGAAGCGGCTGCTTGGCTATGATTCCCGCAACTGGCTACGCGTCCGCCAGATCGAGGCGTTCAGCCTCTTTCTCGAAGCGGGCAACCGCAAAGCCTCCGACGTGATCGAGATCTCGCCCGGCTGGAACCGCACCTGGCGGGCAATGTGCCCCAACTACCGCTCGGTCGATTTCCCCGCCTTCGACATCTGCAAGGACCGCACCGACGAGCAATATTCCATCGTCATCGCCGACCAGGTGCTGGAACATGTGCGGCGACCGCAGGCGGCGGTGCAGAACATCCACGCCATGACCAGGCCCGGCGGCTGGGCGATGGTGGCGACACCGTTCCTGTTTCGGGTGCACGCCAGGCCGCACGACTACAACAGATGGACGCCCGCCGGCCTGAAGCAGCTGATGGTCGATGGCGGCTTTCCCGAAGCCAACGTCAAGGTCCACGGCTGGGGCAACAAGGCCTGTGCCAGGGCTCACATCGGCGGCCCCGTCCGCGCCTACGGCCTGTGGCGGGATCTGAGCAATGACGAGGAATACCCGCTGATGGTCTGGGCGTTCGCCAAGAAGGGTTGAGTGGCGGAAGCTGCGCTTTATCGCGGTCATGGCCAGGAAGTCTTGAAAGCTTGGACACTTGACCGGCTCCGCCGCCAGTGACCTACTTCGAGTTCGAGGAGGCGTTGGCGAATGGACATTCGAGCGACACTGACGGAGCTATGCGAGGCCTTCAACGCGCATGATCTCGATCGCATTATGGCCTTCTTCGCCGACGACTGCGTTCTTGAGATGCCAAGGGGAGCCGAGCCCTGGGGAACTCGTTGCGAGGGCAAGCGCAGCGTAAGAGACGCGCTGGCAACACGCTTTGAGGGCTTGCCCGATGTCTATTACGGCAACGCTGAGCATTTTGCGGACGAGGCTGCCGACACCGGCATGTCGAAATGGACCCTCACCGGCACCACCCGCGAGGGCATGAAAAAGGAAGTTCAAGGTTGCGATTTCTACACATTTCGCGACGGAAAGGTGATCCGCAAGGACTCATACTGGAAGATCATGGAGTAAGAGTTGGCATTTCTGTCTGAGCTTTTCGTCGCCCCAAATCTCCCACTAAGTGTGACCATTGCCGTTCTCGCCGACGAGATGCCGATCAAGCGCGGAAGACATTCGAAGCCGCTGCCAAGGATGAAAACATGTTCCTCCTGCACGCTCAGGTCTCCCAGGCCAAGCGAACGCTATTCCATGTCCGGTACATCGCCGCCCACAAACAGGGTCGTCGGCTCGCCATATTCGCTAAGCGAAGGTTAGCCTCGCGCGACCACACAATGACGCCAGCATGATTGCCCACCAAGTCCCCACCCCGCAATCCGAACCGCTCGACTCGGCTGCTCTGCCGGTCCGAGGACAAGTTGGAGATGATCGCCGCTCTCATCGCTGTCGAAGGCGGATCAGCTTGGGCGCTTTCTTTTAGGGCAGCAAATTATCCGACATGGAGGTTATCTTTCCGCTGAACTAACAGCCCGTTGAAGTTGAGCGGCGCAGGGGGAAGGACCTCGGTCATCTCGAATAGAGGCACAGGGCCTTCCGACTCTGGGACTTTCTGCTTGGTTTTCAGGTCCGTGATCTCCTCGTCGCGTCTCGCAATCCGGCTTTCCAGATTGGCAATACGCTCCGTCAGGAAATAACGTCCAACTGCAAATCCGCCGCCGCCGAACAATACGGCAAACGTGGCAAAGGCCGTCGGATTAGCCGACACCAGCTCAGAGTTACTCTGTATGAATTCGACAAATTCTTGCATAGGGCATTACCGCTCTCAGCCCCCCACAGGCGGCGCATCGTCGTACCCGATTGAGACAATCCCAGGCTGGGTCTCAAGCTCGCAGTTGTAGGCCATCAGAGCCTTTACGGTCTCAAGCGGACTATCGTAGCGGGCGACCAGCTTGACGGCTTCTGAACGTAGCCCAGCTTTGGCTTCGGCGTCAAAATACACCGTGTCCATTGCTTCCTCTTAGCGTTTCGCTCTGCGTGGTGCGACAAGCGCATCTATTTGTTCCTGAATATGCCCGTCGAGCACAATCATCTCCTTGAGCGCCTCATCACATCCCCTCGTCGATGGCGATGAAATCTTCGGCGTAGGCGTGAAGGGCGGCCTTTGCCGACTGCTGAGTGTCACAATGCGGTCTACAACAATGACTCCGCATATAGAACAAACAGGGAACAAAATGTCAAGAGCGAATTGACTCTGGGAGGAACCGAGCCCGTTTTTTGGTCATGCCGAAACAGAGCGGAAGACCGCGCCGCCTTGTGCAGACCCTATGCCGAGCACATGAGGTCTGTCAGCTGATCCGTGTCCATGCGTCAACTGCAACAACTCGCTGAACAGCGAATGAGCAGTCTATTGGGCAGCGCACTCGAGTCATTGATTTTCTGACCTCACGTCAGCCACGGGTCGACAGCAGAATGACCGCTTTAGATGATCTCGTCCTGTTAGCCGTCAGTCGACTACCGTGAAGAGTTTCGGGCGCCGGCAGGCGTACGAAAGTCCCCGAGGAAGGAACCCGCGGGCCACAGGCGATGGCTATGGGGATTTCGATTTGCGGC
>NZ_JAMYQF010000118.1:0-2534 GCF_040320745.1 Mesorhizobium sp. M0621
GAACGAACCCGCTGCGCGGGAGGGGCGCCTGCGGTTGAGGTAGTGATCAAGAACCGGTCGTCGCGCCCGCGTTGAGCGTCATCCGGCAGGGGCAGAGCATGGCGGGCTTCTTCAACAAGGAGCCTGACCATGCAGCACCCCGTTCTCGATGCACCCATCAGCCCGCTGCGCCAGCGGCTGATCGACGACATGAACATGCGGCGCTTCTCACGCGAGACGCAGCGCAACTATCTCCGCGACATCGGACGCCTGGCGACATTCCTCGGGCGTTCACCAGACACCGCTACCGCCGACGACCTGCGCCGGTTCCAGATCGAGCAGCAGGAGGACGGCGTTCCCGTGCCAACGATGAACAGCATCGTGTCGGCGCTGCGCTTCTTCTTCACCCACACGCTCGACCGCCCGGACCTGGCGCGCAGGCTTGTCCGGCTGGCGCATCCGCGCAACCTGCCCGTGGTGCTCAGTCGCGACGAGGTCGCCCGGCTGCTCAACGCCACCACGTGTCTCAAGCACCAGGCCGCATTGTCAGTCGCCTATGGCGCGGGCCTGCGTGTCGCCGAGGTGTCGATGCTGAAGGTTGCCGACGTCGACAGCGAGCGCATGCTGCTGCGCGTCGAGCGTGGCAAGGGCGGGCGCTATCGCAATGCCATGCTCTCGGAGGACCTGCTCACGCTTCTGCGTGAGTGGTGGAAGGTCGGACGTCAGCAGGGCGTGATGCACCGCGAAGGCTGGCTGTTCCCTGGACAGCACGCGATGAAGCCGATCAGCACGCGGCAGCTCTATCGCATCGTCGTCGAGGCGGCCCAGGCCGCCGACATCGCCAAGCGGGTCGGGCCGCACACGCTGCGCCACAGCTTCGCCACCCATCTGCTGGAGGACGGCACCGACATCCGGATCATCCAGGTCCTGCTCGGGCATGCCAAGCTCAACAACACCGCCCTTTACGCGAAGGTGGCGACCCGGACGGTGCGTGCCGTGACGAGCCCGCTCGACAAACTCGGGCTGTTCAAGCCGGGAGAGGTCTCGCCCGACATCTGAGCCGTGCGCGCCTCGATCGAGGTCGCCGACATCTTCCGTGCTGCCGGACCCGCTTACCGGGCCGCCCATGCAGGTCACCTGAGCCTCGCCCAGCTCAAGGTCATGTCGGCGATCGAGTATTGCCGCACCGCCGCCCTCGGCGGTCACGTCGAAGCCTGCGAGGACTGCGGCCAATGGCGGATCGCCTACAACTCCTGCCGCAACCGGCACTGCCCGAAATGCCAGGGCGCGGCGGCGAGGACTTGGCTGGCCGAGCGCGAGGCCGACCTGCTGCCGGTCGACTACTTCCACGTTGTCTTCACGCTCCCGGCCGAGGTCGCCGACATCGCCTTCCACAACAAGGCGCTGGTCTACGACCTGCTGTTCAAGGCGGCATCGGAGACGATGTTGACGATCGCCGCCGACCCGAAGCGCCTCGGCGCCAGGATCGGCATCACCGCCGTACTCCACACATGGGGCTCGGCGCTGACCCACCACCCGCATGTCCACATGATCGTGCCGGGCGGCGGCATCGCGCCGGACGGAAGCCGCTGGGTCTCGTCGCGCCCGGCCTTCCTGCTCCCGGTGAAGGTTCTCGGCAAGCTGTTCCGTCGCCTGTTTCTCACCCGGCTGGTCGCGCTGCACGAGGCGGGCCGGCTCAGCTTCTTCGGGTCGATCGCGCACCTGATCGAGCGGCGGGCATTCCTGCGCCATCTTGCTCCCGTGCGGAAGAAGCGCTGGGTGGTTTACGCCAAGGCGCCGTTCGCGGGACCGGAGGCGGTGCTCGCCTATCTGTCGCGCTACACTCACCGGGTCGCGATCTCAAACAGCCGGCTGATCGCCTTCGACAAGAGCGGCGTCACTTTCCGCTATAGGGACTACCGCCGCGACGGCGCCGATCGCCAGCAGGTCATGACGCTCGCAACCGACGAGTTCATCCGCCGCTTCCTGCTTCATGTCCTGCCACGCGGCTTCCATCGCATCCGGCACTACGGCCTCCTCGCCGGTTCCGCTCGCAAGGCCAGCCTCGCGCTCGCCCGCGAACTGCTGAGCGTCGCGCCGCCGCCCGATGACAACATTCCGGAAGAACCGACTGACTTCCGCCCGCCATGCCCGTGCTGCGGCGGACGCATGATCGTCATCGAGGTGTTCGAACGGTGGAAGCAACCGCGTGGACCCCCGGACACAACGGCGACGAACCGGGAGAACTCTCCATGACCCGGCATGGCATGCTCCAGCCTTCAGCCGCAGGCACTCAGCCTCCGGCAACGGAGCCACGCACGTCCATCGTGATCATCGACGCCGAACGGGTCGCGTCCGGCCGCGCGACGAGCCGACAATACCGCATGGCTGAAAGGCGAAGCGGTCCGGCCGCATCAAACCCGCCGCTTCCCGGCGGCGGTCGCGCCATCGCCGACACCAGCCGCAAATCGAAATCCCCATAGCCATCGCCTGTGGCCCGCGGGTTCCTTCCTCGGGGACTTTCGTACGCCTGCCGGCGCCCGAAACTCTTCACG
>NZ_JAMYQF010000119.1:0-2532 GCF_040320745.1 Mesorhizobium sp. M0621
TGCGCCTCATGCACGAACCCGCTCCGCGGGAGGGGCGCCTCGTTCTGCGATGGCGCGATATTCATAGACCTTGAGCGGGTAGAGGCGTCGATCTGACCATGGAGTTCCCTTCAACGAGAGGAACTCGCCATGGCTACTCTGTCGACCGATGCACCAATCTCTCCGCTTCGCCAGCGCATGCAGCACGACATGCTCATGCGTGGCCTGGGCTCCCATACCCAGCAGGACTATGTTCGTCACGTCCGGCGCTTCGCTGTGTTCCTTGGCCGCTCGCCCGACACTGCGACGGCTGAGGACATCCGTCGATTCCAGCTGCATCAGCATGAGAGCGGCGTCGGCCCTGCGACGATCAATGGCGCGGTCTCAGCCTTGCGGTTCCTGTTCCTCGTGACGCTGAAGCGGCGAGATCTGGCGCGTGCGCTGGTGATCATGAGGTATCAGCGCAAGCTGCCCGACGTGCTGAGCGTGGAGGAAGCGGCGCGGCTGCTCGAAGCCGCACCAGGCATCAAGTACAAGGCCGCACTCGGCGTCGCCTATGGCGCGGGCCTGCGCGTGTCCGAGGTCGCACACCTCAAGGTCGACGATGTCGATAGCACGCGCATGCTGATCCGCGTCGAGCAGGGCAAGGGCCGCAGGGACCGTAATGCGATGCTCTCACCGCAACTGCTTGAACTGCTGCGGCTATGGTGGCGCGAAGGCAGGCGGCGCGGGGTGATGCTCCCGCATGGCTGGCTGTTTCCGGGGCGCAGCTGCACGGCGCCGATCTCGTCGCGGCAATTGCACCGCGCGGTCCAGGAGGCAGCCGAAGTCGCGGGCATCCGCAAACGCGTCAGCCCGCACACGCTGCGCCACAGCTTCGCCACCCACCTGCTCGAACAGGATGTCGACATCCGCGTCATCCAGGTGCTGCTTGGCCACAGCAAGCTCGATACGACTGCGCTTTACACCAAGGTCTCGACGCGGACGATCCATGCGGTCGCAGGGCCGCTCGACCGGCTGATGGCGCTGATGGAAGGCAAGACGCCGCCCGGCTGAGCCGTGCGCACCTCTGTCGAGGTCGCCGACATCTTCCGTGCTGCCGGCCCCGCCTATCGGGCCGCCCATGCAGGTCACCTGAGCCTCATCCAGCTCAAGGTGATGTCGGCGATCGAGCATTGCCGCACCGCAGCGCTCGGCGGTCACGTCGAGGCCTGCGAGGACTGCGGCCAATGGCGGATCGCCTATAACTCCTGCCGCAACCGGCACTGCCCGAAGTGCCAGGGCGCGGCCGCGCGGACATGGCTGGCTGAGCGCGAGGCCGACCTGCTACCGGTCGGCTACTTCCACGTCGTGTTCACGCTGCCCGCCGAGATCGCCGACATTGCCTTCCACAACAAGGCGCTGGTCTACGACCTGCTGTTCAAGGCGGCATCGGAGACGATGCTGACGATCGCCGCCGATCCCAAGCATCTCGGCGCACGCATCGGCATCACGGCCGTGCTTCACACATGGGGATCGGCGATGACGCATCATCCGCACGTGCACATGATCGTGCCGGGCGGCGGCATCGCACCGGACGGGAAACGCTGGGTCTCGTCGCGCCCGGCGTTCCTGCTCCCGGTGCGAGTGCTTGGGGCGCTGTTCCGCCGACTGTTCCTGACCCGGCTGGTCGCGCTGCACGACGCCGGCTGTCTCACCTTTTTCGGGTCGATGGCGCACTTCACCGAGCGACGCGCCTTCCTGCGCCAGCTTGCTGCCGTCCGGAAGAAGCGCTGGGTTGTCTACGCCAAGGCGCCGTTTGCCGGGCCGGAGGCGGTGCTCGCCTACCTGTCGCGCTACACGCATCGGGTCGCGATCTCGAACCGCCGGCTGATCGCCTTCGACGAGAGCGGCGTCACCTTCCGCTACAGGGACTACCGTCGCGACGGCGCCGATCGGCAGAAGGTCATGACGCTCGCGACCGACGAGTTCATCCGCCGCTTCCTGCTCCATGTCCTTCCGCGCGGCTTCCATCGCATCCGGCACTACGGCCTGCTCGCGGGCTCCGCCCGCAAGGCCAGCCTCGCACGTGCCCGCGAACTGCTGAGCGTCGCTGCGCCGCCCGATGAGAACACCCCGAACGAACCGGACGACTTCCGCCCGCCGTGCCCGTGCTGCGGCGGACGCATGATCATCATCGAAGTGTTCGAACGCCGGAAGCCGCCGCGCGGACCGCCGGACACTTCGGCACCGAACTGGGAGACTTCCCCATGACCCGGCATGGCATGGTCCAGACTTCAGTCGCAGGCCCTCAGCCTTCGGCGACGGACCCACGCGCGTCCATGGTGATCATCGACGCCGAAGGGGACACGTCCAGTCGCGCGCCGGGTCGACAACACCCCGCGAAAACGCAACGAAGCGACCTGGCAGCATCCATAGCGGCGCTTCCCTCCGGCGGTCCCGACATCGCCGACATCAGCCGTAAATCGAAATCCCCATAGCCAACCTCGTGGCCCGCGGGTTCCTGCATGAGAGGCTTTCGTACGCCTGCCGGCACCCGAAACCCTTCACCAT
>NZ_JAMYQF010000120.1:0-2357 GCF_040320745.1 Mesorhizobium sp. M0621
AGGTGGCTGAAGGGTTTTTTGTCCCTCTTGATCGCTCTCTTCCAACTCCGGCCCAAGCCGGTCGCCGCTTAGAGCGCGGATTGTTCACGGTCGACGACGTAGTTGAATGGGAGATCGCCGGGGCGGTGTTCCGCGGGAAGCTGCGGCTGCCCGAAACTCTCACCACCTACCGTGCTCGCGACGTGGCGCATGGTTTGATGCACCATATCCAACGAGACACTGCCGCCACAGGCCTGCGCCGCCCCCAAGGCCAAATTCAGCAATGCGAATTCGCTTTCAATCAGATAGCGGTTGGGGAGATCACCGAAGAAGTAGCGATGGCTGTCCTTTCCGGTCACTATTGTCAGACTGTTGCCGTCTGGCGGGCTCCAGCCGACTTCGCTCAATGCGGCCACGAGGCATGAGAAACCGCCGGTCGAGGCGAGGATCGCAAGGAGATCTTCCATGCGCACCCCGCGATCATTGGCGATCATTTTGCAGATCATATCGAACAGCAAACGCCCGACGAGTTGTGGACGAGCAAGAGGCTGCTCACCTTCGGTCCTGCGCAGATGAGCGAGCACGGCGCGATGCCCAGGATGAGCTTCGCTATCTCCGCCACCTGCTGGCGGAGAAGGAGATGTTTGTGGTGACGATGATGTTTTGCGGCCAAAAACAGGAAGTTTCATAGAAACACTTTGGCGCAGAGCCGTTAAGACCCTGTAACTTGCAAGACGACCGCAGGCGGCCTTTTGCTTCTGTTGGTGCGGTGGCGCTGACACGGCGATCGTGCAACGTTGATCCTTCTTCGGCTTGCGCGCCAGCACCGACAAGGCCACGGCGAGGATTTAGGCACGTCGAAAGCGACCGATGTCAGCGCTGGCCGCGATCGATCTCGGTCGACGCGGTGCTGAGTGGATCGGCGGCGGCAAAGGCCGCGTCGAGTTGTACGGGAGAACGCTGTTCGGTCCGCTTCCAGGCGACATATTGGACGATGCCGAAGCCAGGCCGTCGTGGCACCGTCTTCACGACAGGCATGCGGAAGCCGTCGCGAAATTTCGTCCAGCGCGTGCCCAACGCCACAACCATGTCCTCGAAGGTCGGCGGCGCCGCCACCGAGGCGTAGGTGATGGTGACATTGCCGGCAAGGCCGGCTTCGCGTGAGACGGGAAGCGGTATCGAGGCGAGATAGTCGGGCGGCACGTCGATGAGCCCACCGAACGGCCATTGCGCCCGCAGCGTGGCCGCGTCTGTCGGCGCGACATTGACATCGATGTCCTTGGGCGTGCCGGCGACCCTGTAAGGGCAGCGGAACCGGCCGCAATTGGCTTGCGCCGAAAACTGCCACAGCGTGTAGCCCTGCCAGTTGCCCATCGGGAAATGCACGTCGATGTCGTTGACGTAGCGGGCGTACCAGAGCGGCAGCCGCGACAGGAGCCGGTATCTGTAGCTGTTGTCGGCAATGTACCGGGCTGTTTTGCCGTTGGTGTAGATGACCGGGAAGCGGCCGACGCGCCGATGCACCTGGCGGACGAACTCCTCGGCATCGTCCAGCGACATCCATTGCGAAGGATCGTTGCCCTCGATGTCGAGGGCCATGAGATCGTCCGGCGCTGGTTCGGCGAAATCGAGGAAATTATTGGCTTGTTCGACCGGATTGCCGGGGCGGGCGAGGTGATAGGCGCCCCATTTCAGGCCGAGTGCCTTGGCGACAACCCGGCGGGTCTGGAACAGTTCGCGCGTCACTGCGTGGCGTTTCCACAGCGCCTTGCACAGTTTCACCTCGGTTTCGTCGCCCAAACAGAAATAGGGCGGCGGCATGCCGTCGGACGCCTTGCTGATGAACCCGACCACCCGCTTGTCGGTGGCGAGCTGGGCCCAGTCGATGGAATTGTATTCGTAGGCGTCGACGACCAGGGCGCGATCGGCGTTCTTCCAGGGCTCGGAAAAATCCGAAGCCCTTGCCGCCATCGACAGCGCCATCGTCGCCGCGAAAGCGAGGAGCGCTGTGCGGCGAAGGAGGTGCGCCGTCCTTTTCAAACAGGGGATCCCCGTTGACCGAATACAAATCCTGGACCGCTATGGTTAAGGAAGTGCTTCGGCCAGGAGCAGCGGCTAAGCGGCCTTTGGCTGACCGACGATGAAGGCGAGAGTTACCGGGATTCAACGACCAGCCGTTTGTGGGCATTTGCGGCTTTGCGTAGCGCTTCATTCGGTTCCGGCGGGTTCACAATCGCTTCCACCAACGCCATCTGATCCTTGATCGAAAGGTGGATGATGGCGGTAATGCAGTTCACTTAGGCACCTTCAGTGTTCTGACAGGATATTTGGCTGGTAGCCTTTTGACGACACGGGGGCATGATCGCCCCCGTGTTTTT
>NZ_JAMYQF010000121.1:0-1997 GCF_040320745.1 Mesorhizobium sp. M0621
CTCGACAACCAGAGAGAAGACGGACAAACCCCGTTTTACGGGGCATGCACATGCGGCATTTCGATTCACTCAAAACTTTCCCCGGACAGCCCTGCTCCTTGTGGGGGAGATGCCCGGCAGGGCAGAGGGGGGCGCTGTCCCGCTAACCTATCACGAGGAACTACCCCTTTCGCAGTGTCTCGACATCTGTCTTCCCGACATACCAATCGCGCGCGTTGACCTCTTCGAAGACCACCCAGACATCATCATTGCCGAGGCCGGTGGCGTCCATGATGGCCGCCGTGACCTTCTTGGCGATATCCGCCTTCTTGCCCGCCGGATCGGCGGCAATCACTTCCTTGACGATGCGGATGTTGACGAATGGCATGTTTGTCCTCCCGGGGATGTTCGTGCTCGCGAGCCGCTTCGACGAAACTGTCGAACGGTCGCCCGTGCTCGAGCTCAATAAGTCTTGGCGCCGTTGACCATCAACCGCACCATGTAGAGCGACGTGGTGCCGGCGATGTAGAGGCAATTCAGCTTGTTGCCGCCGAACACGCAATTGGCGGTCACCTCCGGCACCTTGATCTTGCCGATCAGCGTGCCGTCCGGATCGTAGCAATGGATGCCGTCGGCAGCACTTGTCCAGATGCGTCCGTCCTGGTCGAGCCTGAAGCCGTCGAACAGGCCGGCCGTGCAGTCGGCGAAGACTTTTTCGCCCGACACCTTCTTGCCGCCCTTGCCGACATTGAACACCCGCATATGCGCCGGGTGCTGCGCGCCATGCGTGCGGCCGGTGTCGACGACATACAGCTTGCTCTCATCGAGCGAGAAGGCCAGCCCATTGGGCCTGACCATCTCGGTGATGACGGCTTCGACCTCGCCGGTGCCGGGATCGACCCGGTAGACATGGCAGGCGCCGATTTCGCTCTCGGCCTTGTCGCCTTCATAGTCGGTATCGATGCCGTAGCTCGGATCGGTGAACCAGATCGAGCCGTCCGACTTCACCACCGCGTCGTTGGGCGAGTTCAGCCGCTTGCCCTTCCATTTGGCGGCGATGGTGGTGACCGAGCCGTCGAATTCGGTGCGGCTTACGCGGCGGCCGGAATGCTCGCAGGTGATCAGCCGGCCCTGCCGGTCGACAGTGTTGCCGTTGGAATTGCCGGATGGCTGCCGGAAGACGCTGACATTGCCGTCGGTCTCGTCGTAGCGCAGCATGCGGTTGTTGGGGATATCGGACCAGACGACATAGCGGCCGGCGGCAAACCAGGCCGGCCCCTCCGCCCACTGGCATCCGGTGAACAGCTTCTCGACCTGCGCGTTGCCGTTGAACAGGCGCGCGAAGCGTGGATCGAGAATTTCATAATAGTCTGTGGCCGCCATGCTTTTTCCTCCCGGCATCAATGATACCGGATCAAGCCAGCCGGCGGGACAGAAGGCAATGTGGGTACGCACAGTGTTATACAAAAAGCGCAGCCAAGATAGATCGCTTGCCGGCTCTGCGCATGACGTCAACGCCGCATTAACCGGCTATGCGCTGGGCGCAATGGTGCATTGCAACATCTTCTTTTTGCAATGCACCATTACTATGTCATGCTTCGTATCGATCAAGGGAGGAATAACAGCCGCCGAAATGCGGCGCCAAAAGGAACCTTGCTATGATCCTCGACAGTCTCATGACCCGCGCTCGCAACAGCATTGCCAAGCGCAAGCACTACAACCGCCTTGTCGCCGAAATCGACAGCTTTTCCAGCCGCGATCTGGCCGACATGCGCGCCGACCGCTCGGAAATGCTCTACCAGGTCCACAAGCAGATCTACGGCTGATCTCAAGTCTCTCATGATACGCGCCGCCAAGGCGCGTTGAGATTCAGGTCAGGCCGAGCCGAGAATGGTGGGTTCCGAGAACCGGAGCGGAGCGTACTTTGGGTACGTGTTGGGGTGGACGGCCCCCGACGGCATCGTGATGTGCCAGAATGAGGTCGTTGAAGATCTCAAACAAGGGAGACCGTCCGTGGA
>NZ_JAMYQF010000122.1:0-1714 GCF_040320745.1 Mesorhizobium sp. M0621
TCTGCTCTTCAGAGAAGCGGCTACGTTTCATGTCCTGGTCCTCTCGATGGGCCAGAACGAACTTCAAACCGGATTAGATCAGAGGGGCAAGGTCATGGCCGTTGATGTGGACATCAAAACGCCCGTGGCTTCGACTGCGGGCGTTTGCGTTCAAGGGACTGACAATGACCCCGCGGATTGAAACGCCCCGGCGCCGGCATGGCGGCATAAGCCGAACCGGGGCGGACGAGACAAATCCCATCGCCAAGACCAAATCAATAAATCAACGGCCCGTTCAAAGCGGGCCGTTTGCGTTTCTGGCTGACGCCGGCCGTCGATCCACTCCGCTCAACCGCACGCAAAGCCCGCCATGCTCCAAGCCTGCGGGCTTCTTGCCTCTCATGCCTGACCAGGTCCAAGGATTGAAGCGCAAAAGATCGGTATAACGCAGCAAAAGATGAGGTCCTATTTCCGGGCTTGCCGCCTGGCGCGTCGGTGATGCCGATGCCGACAAGGCAGCCTCGCTCTGCGGGCCATAGGCTGAAGACGCCGGCTCAAAGACCAGCCCTGAAACCAAATACGAAACAAATTTTAGCCGGTTGAATTTTGCACCCCTCTCGCGCACGGCTGCCACAAAAGAATCACACCCGGCATCAGCTTGCGCGTCGATCCTCGATCGCGGGGCCCTCGTGGCCGAGGCAGCATTTCGGTCATGCCGAATCAAGCGACAGAGCGATCCTGCTGGCGGAAAATCGCGGCAAGGTGAACCACGGCCGAATCAACCAAGACTGCTAGTAGTTGATATCTATTGCTACATTCTCCGTGTGTCCCCATATTCCCCTGAAGGAGGCTGCCAATGCCAAATTACGCTTTGAATGACCACTATGAGAGTTTCATCAGAAAGCAGCTCGAATCAGGTCGCTACAACAATGCCAGCGAGGTCGTCCGCGCGGGCCTGCGCATGCTCGAGGATTTCGAGGCGGAGCGGGAGAGGTGGCTGCGCGAAGACATACCGGCGCGGCTGGCCGAGCTTCAGCGAGATCCGGCGAAAGGCATCCCTGCCGAAACGGTCTTCTCTCGGCTGGAGGCGCGTCATAGCGCCAAGCAGGCGAAAGCCAGATAGGGGATGGAGTATCGGATTGTCTTCCACCCCAAGGCGGAAGCCGAGCTGGAGCAACTCTACGATGATATAGCCGGACGTGCGTCGCCGGCGATCGCCTGGAATTTCATTGCGGGTATCCGCGACCATAGTCTCGGCTTGTCGACTTTTCCACAGCGGGGCACCGAGCGAGTCGAGATCATGCCTGGGCTGCGGATTGTCGGTTACCGGCGTGCCGTCAGCATTGCCTTCGCCGTCGAGGGCGAGCGGGTGCTGATCCTGGGCATCTTTTATGCTGGCCGGAACATCACGCCGGAATTGCTTGAGGACCGGCTCTAAATGGCGCTCCGGTAGGGAATTGCTCTGCGTCCACCGAGGCGCAACAGTTGTTTTTCAAGCCGATGATGCACGTTCAGCGCCGAGACCTCGGGGGCGCATCACGGGAATGGTTGGCGGCAGAACACCGCTCACAATTCAGCCAAGCCAGCTCACGAATTTCGGCCCCGTGGATAACTCCACGAGAAATCGAAAAAACATCGCTGATCTCTGTTGACAGTTCTGATTGGTGGCGACTATATACGCCTCACGAACGAGGGCGGCTCGCCGCTGGCGACGAAGAAGTTTGCTTCTAAGCCT
>NZ_JAMYQF010000123.1:0-1469 GCF_040320745.1 Mesorhizobium sp. M0621
CTAGGCGATTCACACATCTCGCAGGCCCCAGCCGTGTGCGATGGATTGGAAGTGCTGAAGGCCGTGACGGAAGGTGATTGGGCCTGGTGGCTTGGACTTGGGATAGCCATCCCAGCCTCCGAGTTTGGCGATGATCCAGGCGGCCCAGGCCAGAGACTTGGGCGGGTGAGGGTTTTTCTGGAGAGCGGTCTTGCCTTCCAACTCGGGCACCAGAGCCTGCAAGGTATCGATCTCGGCGGGCGTAAAGGCGATCTCGGCGGATTGTGCGGATGCTCCGTCGCGGGCCTGGACAAGCTGCATGATGATGCAGGCGGCGCGTGCGGCGATGGCAGTCAGCTTCATCAGCCGCTCGGCGGTTTCCAACTGACTGTCCTCCAGTTGCAAGCCCTGCTGCTTCAAGGTGCGAAAGAACTGCTCGATGGTCCAGCGCATCCGGTACCAGGCAACCACCTGCCAAGCCATGGCCGAATCTTGAACCGTATGGGTGGTCAGCAGGCGCCAGACGATTGGCTCGGCGTCCGCAGGCGCACCCACCTCAAGCACCTCCACCAGGCTCACCGTCACTGTCTTGGCCAGCCCCTTTTCGATGCAGTTTTGTGGGCGTTTGAGGGCGACTTGGCCGAAGCGGGCCGCCAGATGGGCCGTACGCGCCGGCCGGCCAGGACGAGCGCGCAGCTCCACATCGGCTTCACCGGCCGGCTGCAGCTTTGCCGTCGAGAGCTTGCCGCCCTCGATCAAGCGGTCGCTCATGGCGCGGGTCAGGATATGGAAGTTCGGACCCGGCACGCGGCCCCACTTGGCGTAGATGTCGCTCTCGCGATCGCTCACCTCCGTCACCATCGCAGCCCGCACTAGCACGCCCTTGGCCGCTTCGGCCGTGGCCAGCCAGCGCTGCGATTCCTTGTCGGTCAACAACCGTTGGCCATGTGGCGTTTCCACCCGGCCATCGCGCGTCCAGATCTGGCCCGATACCAACCCGAGTACCTCGCCCGTTCCCGCATCCAGTGCCAACATTGCATGCAGCAACGCACCTCGGACGTTGCCGCCCTTGCCGGTCTCTCCCAGACCCCTCCGATGCTCTGCCGTGGTCGCAAAGTGGATTTCGCTGGTGTCCTGGATCGCCAGCACGTGATGGCCCGCACAAGCCTGCGAACTCGTCGACCCCCAGCCTTCGATCAGACCCTGCGTCGTCACCCGCCCGTTCGCCAAGAACCGGCCAAAGCCAACGATCCGGCCGCGAGAACCTCCCGCCAGCCGCCGAACGCAAACGCTCTGCCGATCCACCATGAGCCCCAGCAACTGGGCCCCCTTTTTTGCAGGCGCTCGTCGCCGAACGCTCCCAACTTGATCTCATTGGCTGACATCGCAACACCTCCTCAATCCGAGCATCGCCAACAGAATCACATCCCAACGCCAAACAACCAATCAAAAGCGAGTCATCCACCTCAAAAGATGTGTGCATCCCCTAG
>NZ_JAMYQF010000124.1:0-1468 GCF_040320745.1 Mesorhizobium sp. M0621
AGACGGTTCGCTGACACGACCGTTTCGTCCACCGAATCCGTTGTCGAGACGGTCGCATCTGGCATTTCGGCCGGCGAAGCTGACACGTTGACCGGCAAGCTGGCTCGATCGGATGCGTCACTTGCCACCGGCAGGTTGCCGAGCGTTCCCGAGGGCTTTGCACGCGAGACAGCACTGGGCGCCTCAGCGCCGAAGGTTTGCGCCAGTACGTTCGCCACGTCCGAAGCCCGCCGGTACAGCAGTGGACGCACGTGAATGTTTGCCGTCGCCTGCGACGCACTATCCAGTTTGAGGACCGCCTGGCGGACCTGCTTGAGAGCCGCAGGATCTTCTGCCACGACCAGGATACCATTCAGTCGCTCTAGCGCCGCAAATTGGACAATCCTTCTTTCTTGCCCATTCCGCGTAAACAACAAACTGAGTTCTCGTTCAACGTCGGCCGGGCTCGCTTGAGACAGCGTATACAGCGCGAAGGACTTGCGAACCATAGCGTCGGTATCGAAAAGACCGACCAGTTCCCGCACAGAACTCACGGATCCCGGCGGTCCACTGACAACAATGCCCCTCCCCCCGGGGGCTGGCGTGAGGCGCACACCCTCCTCCAAGTTCGGTCGGATTACTCCGATGACCTCAGCCGGGTCGACATACTGCACAGGAATAACTTGAACGTTGGTCTGGATGCCGCCAGCGAGATCGGCCAAGCGCCCCACTCGAACGCCTTGCTCACCCGCAGCGAGTCCATAGCCGTGCGGTCCCAGCGCTTTGTCGAGTAGCCGCAGCACCTCACTCGCTGGCACTTGGCGGGCTGTATGAAGGGTCATCTTCCCTCCGACGCCAGGATCGATGGTAAAGGGCATGCTCATGACATCGCCTACGACATCCTGCACGACCTGGCGAATGTCGGCATTGGTATAGTCGAGGCTCACGCGCCTGCTATCCGACACAACCGGCAGCTTGCGTTCCACTGTGGCCGCGACTGGCTGCGCTTGCCTCTGTCCCATCACTTCAAAGCCTTTAGTCTGCGGTCCGCGAATTTCTCGCACAGACGCGGAGCCAGACGGGACGGAGGACGGAGAGTTCAGCAAGACCTCCCGCTCGGCAATCGTACCACTGCCGGAGCACCCCGCCAAAGGTAGAAGTAAACAGGGGAGGCAGAGCAATGCAGTATTCCTGCCGACGATAGCAACCCACGCACCCCTTGCGCGACCAACTAGAAACGCCAATCGATTCGCGAGCCATTGATGATCGTTCTGCGTCAAATCAGCCACGAACCCGCTCTTTACCTGATATTGCCCAGGATGTTCTCCTTGGATTTGCCATCCTTGGCCAACAAATTGGTCGCGAGTTCAACGCACTGATTCACCTTATCCATCAGGGACTGCAGGCGAATGAGCTCCATCTGCGAGTCACTATTCATGGTATCGACGCGCGCTTTGAGATTGGAGATGGCGGCATCGAAATCCGACTG
>NZ_JAMYQF010000125.1:0-1423 GCF_040320745.1 Mesorhizobium sp. M0621
TTTCGGCCGGGACGCTGAAGGAGGTTTGAATGACCGGGATCGAGTACGGGCTGGGGCGATTTGGCGATCGCCGCCTGGAAAAAGGGGGGTCTGCTTGCATCGGGCGCTGGTGGCGCGGCCTGGATCGTGTATCCGGCGGCTCGGCGGCAAACGGGCGGCCGAAATGCAATTCACGCGGCTTTTGCGCAACCCTTCGGTAACGGCGGCAGAGATGTCGCTCCATGCCGGAAGGCTGACCGGACGGCGTGTGGCCGGTCGTCATGTCGTTGCCGTGCAAGACACCTCGGAGTTGGTGCTGGGCAGCCGGCGGGCGCGAGCCGGCTATGGCCCGGTCGGCAGGGGCAACGTGGCAGGCCTGCTGCTGCACCCAGTGCTGGCGTTGGAGGCCGGCACGGGAGCGCTGCTGGGCCTGGTCTCGATGCAGGTCTGGAACCGCAACGCGGGTGAACTGGCGCCGCGGCGCCAGCGGGTGACGGCCAATAAGGAGTCGCGGCGCTGGATCGACGCGACCAAGCAGGCTGGCGCGGTTCTGGATGGTGCGGCCAGCATCACCATGGTGTCGGACCGCGAGAGCGACTTTTACGAACTCTTCGCGGAGCGCCCGCACAATGTCGACCTGATCGTGCGGGCCTGCCAGAACCGGCGCATCGAGGCGCCGCAAGAAGGGCCGGACTTGCTGCTCGCCTTCATCGACGCCCAGCCCGAGCAAGGCCGCTTTGCCGTGACCATCCCCGCTGCGCCCGGGCGACGCGCGCGAGACGCCGAACTTGCGCTGCGCTTCGCCCCGGTGGCGGTGCGCCGGCCGCTCAATGCAGCCGATCCGGCGTTGCCCGAGACGGTCGATTTAACACTGGTCGATGTTCGTGAGGTGTCGAAACCGGAAGAGGGCAGCGAACCGGTGCATTGGCGGCTGCTGACCACCCACTGTGTCGCCACCAAGGTCGAAGCGCGCCGTATCGTCGACCTCTACCGGTCGCGCTGGACCATCGAGGAGTTCTTCCGCACCCTCAAGACGGCGGGCTTCGATATCGAGGCCGCCGACATCGGTGATCCGCACGCCATGATCAACTTCGTCGCCGCCGCCACGATCGCCGCCGTCACCATCAAGCAACTCGTGCAGGCTCGCGACGGCAACACCGATCAGCGCCTCAGCGATGCTTTCGATCCCGACGACCAGACCATCCTCGAAGCCGTCTCAGCCAAGCTCGAAGGCAAGACCGAGCGACAACGCAATCCCCATCCCAAAGGCTCTCTGGCCTTCGCAGCCTGGGTCATCGCACGCCTCGGCGGCTGGACCGGCTACTACGGCAAGCCAGGCCCCAAGGTCATGCGCATCGGCCTCGCCGAATTCCACGCCATCAAATACGGCGCCAACCTCGGACTGCGAAATGTGTGAATCCGATAGGTATAGTGACGGGGAGAA
>NZ_JAMYQF010000126.1:0-1413 GCF_040320745.1 Mesorhizobium sp. M0621
AGGTAACGAAATTCGATAATCGTCGGCGGGGCCATGATACTTGTATCCAATCCTGGCGCATGCCCACATAGCGCTCAAGCGCTGTTCGAAGACGGCTCATGGACACCTCCCGGCCAGGGCAGGCTCAGTTCGCGCAGCTTCTCGATGTCGAGCTTGGCATAAATCCTCGTGCTGTCGATGCTCCGGTGATGAAGCAACTGGCCGATCTCGGCAAAGCTGGCCCCCGACCGGAGCAGGTCGGTCGCAAGGCTGTGGCGGAAGAGGTGCGCGCCGTGGTGCGCATAGCCGTGAATATCCGCCCGCTCGAGGGCCTCCTTCGCGATCATCGTGATGGCGCAGCCTGAGGCAAAGCCGACGTGCGGAGCAAGCATTCGCAGAAATAACCGGCCACACTGCCGGATGTAGGCGACGATAGCTGCACCGACGTCGTGGCGTAGCGGCATCATCGCTTGACGCCGTCCCTTGCCATGGACGAGGACACTGCCCGACTGCCAATCGATATCGTCAAGACTGAGCGCGGCAACCTCGCTGGCGCGCACGCCCAGCTTGGCCAGCGCCATCAGAACCGCATAGTCCCGAAGCCCCATTGCCGTGGTTCGATGGCAGGCATCGAGAACCAACTGAACCTTCCGTGGTGGCAGGAAGGTTGGCAGGCCAGCAAGCCGCCAGCGACGGATCGACGGCACACAATCAGCCAAGGCTACCGAAATGAAGCCCTTCAGATGCAAATAGCGCGGGAAGGTGCGCACCACCCCGCACATATGCCTTGCCGCTGTCGGCGGAGCCGTCGAGAGCATGTCGCTCGACATAGCCGATAACGATCTCCGGGTGAGCGCTGCAAACCCATCTGCGCCAGCCGGACAGACCTCCTGCAGAAAATCGGCGTGAGAGCAGCTTGTGACTTTCCACCGTCGAGGCGGCTAGCCCTCTCTCATTGGTGAGGTAAGCCGCGAACACATCGACAATCTGCTCGTGCTCCGTGCGCTCAATCGGAAGGGCGGTTGGTATCAAACCTTCTTGCCTAAAGCGACAAGCAGGCGCCGGAGCGTCGATTGATCGCCCGAATCGATGCTCCAGTGTTTGGAACGGTGCTCAAGAAACCGCTCGACATAATCTTCGCTTAAATGCCGAGATGCCAGTCTCTCAGCTCACGAAATAGGCTTAGCGATGCCATGTGCATTGCTGATCGAAGCCTTCGCCGGACAATCTGCCCGCATAAACGCGTGCAAACTCGCCATACGGCCCGTGGATCAGCTAGCGTTGCAGATAGTCGACTTGCGATCATGTGTCCTCTCCTTCGCGTCAATTGCGACGGAGAGAGCCTAAGCTATGCCGATCCAGCTACCGCTAAGTGGAGGAAGTGTTGGTCAAACTCGCACACTCGGCATAATTTGGCTGTCGGCATAAACCGCG
>NZ_JAMYQF010000127.1:0-1409 GCF_040320745.1 Mesorhizobium sp. M0621
GTGCTCATATGTGGACGGCCCCCTGCTTGCAAGTGTTTGGCATGATGATTTGATCGGATCGCTTGCGCTCATATGTCCGGCCTTTTGCGCGCGGATTTGTGAGCGCTGGCCAAGATGGGCTTCACGGATAGCGAGTTCCAAACACGTACACGACATTTGCTGCCGGTGAGCACCTCGGAATGCCTCGCTGGTCCCGGTTCGACCGGTCACGCCATCTTCTCCTCTGCTTGCAAGTTCCGACCTCAGCGTCGGGCGTGCGCTCGGCGCTGAACTCTTAATGCTGCTATGGCTGCACAGGCGCCGAGCAGGTGGCGGCGATGGGGCGGTAGTGCTCGCCGCTGACCATCAGTTTCCAAGCGATCCGCGCCAGCTTATTGGCCAGCGCCACCGCCGCGAGCTTGGGGGCTTTGCGTGCAATCAAGGCCGCCAACCATGGCCAGAGCCTTTTGCTTCCACGTCGCATATGTTGAATGAGGGCCGTGGCGCCCGCCACCAGCACGCTTCGCAGCATATCGTCACCAGCGCGGGTAATCACGCCAAGCCTGTTTCTACCTGCCGTCGAGTGATTTTTCGGTGTCAGTCCCAGCCAAGCGGCAAAGTCGCGACCCGATTTGAAGCCATGTGCATCCGTAACCTTGATGGCCAGCAGCGTCGCTCCGACAGGACCGATCGCTGGTATGGCGGCCAACCGTTGGCTCATTTCGCTGCACCGATGAAGCGAGAGCAGTTTCTCATCAAGCACGGCGACCTCGCCGCTGATATGCGCATAGTCGCGCGCCAGGGTCTCGAACATGTCCCTGGCTAGGTCCGGGACCGTCGCGTCGATGCGAATGTCGGCCAGCAGATCGCCGAGCCGGGAAAGCCCTTTGGGCGCGGTCAGGCCGAACTCCGCCGCAAAGCCGCGGATCGAATTGGCCAGCTGCGTGCGCCGGCCGATGAACTGCGCGCGCAGTTTCGCCAGCATCTGTGCCGCCTGCTGGTCGGCGCTTTTGGCGGCAACGAAGCGCATGCGTGGCCGGCTCATCGCCTCGCAGATCGCCTCGGCATCGGCCGCATCCGACTTGGAGCGCTGGACATAGGGCTTCACGTGCTGCGCAGGCAGCAGCAACACATGATGACCCAGCGTGCGCAATTCCCGCGCCCAGTAATGCGCCGCGCCGCAGGCCTCCATGCCAATCTTCAGCGGCGAAAGCCCGGCAAAAAAGGCAAGCACCTGGCCGCGCCGCAGCTTCTTGCGCAGCACCGGCTGTTCGGCTTCATTCACGCCATGCAATTGGAAAACGCTCTTTGACGTATCCATGCCAATGCGAATAAGATTTTCCACGGACGGTCTCCCTTGTTTGAGATCTTCAACGACCTCATTCTGGCACATCACGATGCCGTCGGGGGCCGTCCACCCCAACACGTAC
>NZ_JAMYQF010000128.1:0-1403 GCF_040320745.1 Mesorhizobium sp. M0621
TAATGCAGTTCACTTAAGTTGGGCTGGATGAGGATCTGGTAAGACCTATCGAGCAGGATGGAGATTCGTTTCCATCCTGTTCGTGTTTTGAGATGCCAGGTCGCATAGGACATTCAGCCGATTTGTCGGCACTTTCGGGTGCAATTGATCCGGAATGGATCGCCCAGGCGCTTGCCAGCAGCGGCAAGGCGAGCATCCGCAAACGCAAGCTCCCCGCCGAGCAAGTTGTCTGGCTGGTGATTGCGCTTTCCTTGTATCGTCATCAGTCGATGCCTGAGGTGGTGGCCCATCTGGATCTGGTGTTGCCCGATGAGGTGAACCCGGACATTGCCAAGAGCGCCTTGACGCAGGCCCGCCAGCGCTTGGGCCAGGCGCCGCTGGCGCAGTTGTTTGCGATGAGCGCGACATGCTGGGACGCGCGCCACCAATGCGGGCGAGCCTGGCGGGGTCTTGCGCGCTATGCCGTGGATGGCAGCACACTGCGTGTCGCCGACAGCGTGGAGAACCGCGCGCATTTTGGAGCGCAAGCCTATGCATCCGGCGTTGTTGCAAGTTATCCGCAGCTACGGCTCTTGACCCTGACGGCGCTCGCCACGCATCTGGTGCGTGATGCGGTGTTTGGGATCTACGGCAAGAACGAGATGCTCTATGCCAAGAGCTTGCTCGACCAAGTGCCGGATCATTCCCTGACGGTCTTCGACAAGGGCTTTTTCAGCGCCAGCCTGCTGCTGCAGCTTCAATCGAAGGGCAAGCAACGTCATTGGCTGCTGCCCGCCAAAGGCAACAGTGCATGGCAGCGCCTGGACCAGAACGCCACCGACTATCGGGTGCGCATGAAAGTCTCGCCGCAGGCCCGCGAGGCCGAGCCCGACTTGCCGCCATTCTGGGAAGCCCGGGCGATCGAGACCGTCAACCGGCACGGGCAAAAGCGAATATTGCTAACCTCGTTGATGGACAAGAAGGCCTATCCTGCCCAGGAGATCGTGCAGCAATACGAAGACCGCTGGCGGATCGAAACCAGCTATCGGGAGCTGAAACAGGAGCTTCTTGGCAGCGAATTGACGCTGCGCAGCGGCACACCGCAAACTGTCTATCAGGAAGTCTGGGGAGCCTTGTTGGCTTACAATCTGGTGCGGCTGGAAATGGCCGAGGTTGCCTCTGAAGCCGAGGTCAAGCCAACCGAATTGAGCTTCACCACAGCCCTGCACTACATTCGTCACGAATGGGGATGGATGGCGATCGAAGCGCCAGCAAAACTCCCCGCACACCTCATCCGATTAAGACAAAGGCTGGGAGACCTCATCCTCCCAAAAACACGGGGGCGATCATGCCCCCGTGTCGTCAAAAGGCTACCAGCCAAATATCCTGTCAGAACACTGAAGGTGCCTAAGTGAACTGCATTA
>NZ_JAMYQF010000129.1:0-1386 GCF_040320745.1 Mesorhizobium sp. M0621
CGGGGGGCGGGCTACCCGGGGGGGTTATATCCGCCTCCCCGCCTCTGGTCGGGCTTTTTGGGGGGGTTTTTTTAAAAACGGCGTTTTTATTGGGGGGGGGGGCCCCGGTTCACTGCGCGGCCCCCTTCGTGTATCGGAACGCCATTGTTTCGGGGCGGCGCCTGCGCGAGGGTGGTAGCCACCCGGAACGCGCCACATGCAAATGACGAGGACCAGATGACGGTGAAGCCCCTCTACCGACGTGTCTTGCTGAAAGCGTCGGGCGAAGCACTGATGGGCGAACAGCATTTCGGCATCGACGTTTCAGTGGTGGATCGCATCGCCGCCGATATCGCCGAGGCTCGCGCACTGGGCATCGAGGTCGGCGTCGTCATCGGCGGCGGCAACATCTTTCGCGGCGTGGCCGTTGCCTCCAAGGGCGGCGATCGCGTCACCGGCGACCACATGGGCATGCTTGCCACGGTCATCAATTCGCTGGCGCTGCGCACATCGCTGAACAAGATCGGTGTCGACGCCGTGGTGCTTTCGGCGATCGCCATGCCCGAGCTTTGCGAGAGTTTTTCGCAGCGCCAGGCGACCGCCTACATGAACCAGGGCAAGGTGGTGATCTTTGCCGGCGGCACCGGCAATCCGTTCTTCACCACTGATTCGGCCGCCGCCCTTCGCGCGGCTGAAATCGGCGCCGACGCGCTGTTCAAGGGCACTCAGGTCGACGGCGTCTACTCGGCGGACCCGAAGAAAGACCCAAATGCGACACGTTTCGAGCGCATCAGCCATGGCGAAGTCATAAATCGCGGCCTTTCCATCATGGATACGGCAGCGATTGCACTTGCGCGCGAAAACAACATTCCGATAATCGTCTATTCGATCCACGAAAAAGGTGGTTTCGGCGATATTCTAAGGGGCGGCGGCCGCTGCACGGTCGTCGCGGACGATTGATCCGGGGCCTGATCCCGAAAAAGGGGAAGCCGGTTTTCGAAAATCAGGCTCGAACACGGCCCCGAAGCAGTGAACCCGCGTCAGACGGGTCGAGGAGACTAGGATGAGTGGTGAGTACGACGATCTCAAGCGGCGCATGGATGGGGCGATCGCCGCGTTCAAGCACGATCTGGCCTCGCTGCGGACCGGTCGCGCCTCCAGCAACCTGCTCGACGCGATCCAGGTGCAGGCTTATGGCACCACCATGCCGATCAATCAGGTCGCCAACGTCTCGGTGCCGGAGCCGCGCATGATCTCGGTATCGGTCTGGGACAAATCGATGGTCGGCGCGGGCGAACCCGCGCACACCGAATCCAATATTGGTTTAAACAAGTCAGTTAAAGAAAACTGACGCATCCCACGACACCGTACCTGTAGGTCAGGGTGGTGGGCGGATAATTAAAAAAA
>NZ_JAMYQF010000130.1:0-1307 GCF_040320745.1 Mesorhizobium sp. M0621
CAGGCTGCTGCAAAAGTCGCGTTTGGCTTTGTTTTGTGATTCACTTTCGTCTGACAACGGGAGTGATTTGCGATGCGGGGTCGTAGTGATGGATCGGAAGGCCTTTTCAGCTATGTTCCGTTAGAGAAGCGCATTCCGTTGGATCATCCTCTGCGGGCGATCCGGCGGTTGTGCGATGAAGTGCTTGGTCGTCTGGATGACCGCTTCGAGGCGCTATATTCGGGCATGGGACGGCCATCGATCCCGCCGGAGATGTTGCTGCGGGCGACGCTGCTGCAGGCGTTCTTCTCGGTTCGTTCGGAACGGCAACTGATGGAGCAGATCGATTACAATCTGCTGTTCCGCTGGTTCGTCGGCCTGCCGCTGGATGCGTCGGCATGGCATGCGACGGCGTTCACCCACAATCGCGACCGGCTGCTTGAGGCGGATGTGGCGCGTGAGTTTTTGGGCGAACTGATGGGTCTCAAGCGGGTGAGCAAGCTTCTGTCGAGCGAGCATTTTTCGGTGGACGGCACGCTGATCGATGCCTGGGCGTCGATGAAGAGTTTCCGCCCGAAGGACGGTTCGGGCGATCCGCCGGGGCCAGGGCGCAATGGCGAGCGCAACTTCCGCAAGGAGAAGCGCTCGAACCAGACACATGCCTCCACGACCGATCCCGACGCCCGGCTCTACCGCAAGGCGGACGGCCATCCGAGCCGCCTGTGCTTCATGGGCCATGTGCTGATGGAGAACCGCAACGGGCTGGCGGTCGATGCAACGTTGACGCACGCCACCGGCAAGGCCGAGCGGGAAGCGACGCTTGTCATGCTCGACCGGCGACAAGGCAAACATCGCATCACGCTGGGCGCGGACAAGGCCTATGACGTCATGGATTTCGTTGGCGACCTGCGCCAGCGCCAAGTCACCCCGCACATCGCCATCCAGGGCACGGTCTCCAGCACCGGCACGGTGCGCAAGACCGCTATCGACGGGCGCACCACGCGCCATGCCGGTTATGCGATCAGCCAGCGCATTCGCAAACGCATCGAGGAGATATTCGGCTGGGTGAAGAAGCCCGGCGGACTGACCAAGACCAAACTGCGAGGACAGCCAAGAGTTGAGGCCGTCTTCACCTTTGCGGTCATCGCCTACAATCTGGTTCGCATCCCAAAGCTCCTAAAAGCGCAGATCGCATAACCGTCAAACAGAAGGGCCGCCACTCGCGCCGCAATCTCAGCGCTGCAAACCCGCCGGAAATCGCGCGGGCAACTCAATACTCCCGCCAAGAATATCGAAATCAGCAACGATCAGACTTTTGCAGCAGCCTG
>NZ_JAMYQF010000131.1:0-1221 GCF_040320745.1 Mesorhizobium sp. M0621
CCTTCTGTTCCGCTGGTTCGTCGGGATTGGCGTTGACGATGCGGCCTGGGATCATTCTGTGTTCTCCAAGAACCGCGACCGGTTGCTGGAGGGCGACATCGCCGCAAAGTTCCTGAGCGCGGTGCTGGCGCAGCCCAAGGTGAAGAAGCTGCTGTCCACGGATCACTTCTCGGTCGACGGCACGCTGATCGAGGCCTGGGCATCAATGAAGAGCGTGAAGCCGAAGGATGGCTCGGGCGAAGCGCCGAAGGATGGCTCGGGCGAGCCGCCGGCAGAGGGCGGTGGGCGCAATACGGAGGCAGACTTCCATGGCCAGAAGCGTTCGAACGAGACGCATGTCTCGACCACCGATCCGGACGCAAGGCTCTATCGCAAGGGGCAAGGCAAGGAGGCCAAGCTCTGCTTCATGGGACATGGGCTGATGGAGAACCGCCATGGCCTGCTGGTCGATGCTTGCCTGACGCAGGCCGACGGGCATGCCGAGCGGGTGGCCGCCCTGCACATGATTGAACCTCGCGCTGACCGGTCGCAGGCGATCACGCTCGGCGCCGACAAGGCCTATGATGCGCAGGACTTCATCAACGAGTTGCGCTCGATGAAGGTGACGCCGCACGTGGCGCAGAACACGAACGGTCGTCGTTCGGCGATCGACGGGCGCACGACGCGGCATGGCGGCTACGCCGTCAGCCAGCGCATCCGTAAGCGGATCGAGGAAGCCTTCGGCTGGATCAAGACCATCGCCGGGCAGGCGAAGACGAAGTTGCGTGGCCGCGACCGCGTCGGATGGGCCTTCACCTTCAGCGCTGCCGCCTACAATCTGGTGCGCTTGCCGAAGCTCATCGTGGAGACCAGCTGATGGCCAAGGTTCCAGCCATCGCCAAGGCCTTTGCCGGTCGCTGGCGTATCGTCGAAATGGATGTCTGGGACAACGACTTCCTCGATCTCGTCGAAGAGGCGCACCTGACGTTCAAAGGCGCGGCAGACGGAGAGATCGCCTTCGGCGCACTGAAAGGCTTCCTCGATGTCCGCTACGGCGCGCGAGACGGTTCGGCATGCGCGGAGTTCTCTTGGGAAGGGCACGATGAGAATGATCCGGCATCTGGCCGCGGCTGGCTTGTCATCGGCACCGCAGGTCGCCTCGTCGGCCACTTCTACATCCACAATGCCGACGATTCAGGCTTCGTCTGCGAACGCGGCTGACTTCTTCAACAGCCTGCTAGA
>NZ_JAMYQF010000132.1:0-1156 GCF_040320745.1 Mesorhizobium sp. M0621
CGCCACGCTTGCCACTCGCATTCAATTCTAGATCATTTTTCGGCGCTGTCTGATCCCCGCCAGCATTGGCGTGTCGCCTACCCGCTGCCGGAAATCCTGCTTGTGGTGCTGTGCGCGACGCTGTGCGGCATGGACGATTTCGTCGAGACGAAGCTGTGGGGTGAGCAGCGCCTCGACTTTCTGCGCCGTTTCCTGCCCTATGAGCGCGGCATCCCGGCGCACGACACGCTCAACGACGTGATCAACGCGCTCGATCCCGACCTCTTCAAGACTTGCTTCACAGACTGGGTCGAGACCCTGCGCGACAGCGATCCCGAGATCATCGCCGTCGATGGCAAGACCTCACGGCGCAGCCACGCACGCTCCAAGGGACGCGAGCCGCTGCATCTGGTCTCGGCCTGGGCGACCCGTCAGAGGCTCGTGCTCGGCCAGCAGGCGACAGACATAAAATCAAATGAAATCACCGCCATCCCGTTGCTGCTCGAACGCCTTGAACTGACCGGCGCACTGGTCACTATCGATGCCATGGGAACGCAGGCGGCAATCGCCGAAGCCGTTGTCGCCAAGGGCGGCGACTATCTGCTCGCGCTCAAGGCCAATTGGCCTGCCACCTTCGCCGATGTCGAGCGCTTCTTCGCGGAGCCGCCGCAAACCATGCTGGAAACACCCGTCGAGACCACCGACAACGACCATGGCCGCCTTGAAGGCCGTCGCCACACCGTCTGCCATACGGTTGACTGGCTGTTCTCCGACCGCCGCTATCCCGGCGAACCGCGCTTCCCGCGCCTGGCCATGATCGGCATGATCGAAACCCGCGTCGAACGCAACGGCAAGACCGAGCACGAGCGGCGCTACTATCTGTCCTCCGCCAAGCTCGACGCCAAAAGCTTCGCCCATGCCGTGCGAGCCCATTGGGGCATCGAGAACCGGCTCCACTGGGTGCTCGATGTCGTCTTTCACGACGATCTCGCGCGTCTCAGAACAGCGCACGGTCCGCAAAACATGGCCATCGTCAAACACATGGCCGTCAACCTCGTCCGAAACCCCAAGGACAAGCACAGCCTCAAGGTTCGACGAAAACTCGCCAATCTCAACGCCGATTATCTCGAAAATCTCATCCGTCAAAAATCAACGTTAACCTGAAGCGATTCCCCTG
>NZ_JAMYQF010000133.1:0-1110 GCF_040320745.1 Mesorhizobium sp. M0621
TTCATCGTTCTGTTCGAGCAGGATTGCGCCGACGAGGCGCACGATCGCATCGTCGTTCGGGAAGATTCCGACGACCTCGGTGCGCCGCTTGATCTCGCCGTTGAGACGCTCGATCGGGTTGGTCGAGTGCAGCTTGGCGCGGTGCTCCTTCGGGAAGGTCATGTAGGCCAGCACGTCGGGCTCGGCGTCGTCCATGATTGTCGCCAGCTTCGGCACCTTCGGCCGGATCTGGTCGGCGACGGCGCGCCATTGTACGGACGCGGCCTCAGGCGTCTCCTGGGCGAAAGCGGTGGCGATGAAAGCGGAGACGACCCTGCGGCCGCTCTTACCGGCATGGGCCAGCACGTTCCTCATGAAGTGGACGCGGCACCTCTGCCATGTCGCGCACAGTACCTTGGTGACGGCCGCCTTGATGCCTTCATGGGCATCGGAGACGACGAGCTTGACGCCGCGCAGGCCGCGACGTGTCAGTTTGCGCAGGAACTCCGTCCAGATCGGCTCGGCCTCCGACGTGCCGACCTCCATGCCCAGCACCTCGCGCCGGCCGTCCGCATTGACGCCGACAGCGATGATGACGGCGACCGAGACGATGCGGCCGCCGCGGCGCACCTTCAGGTAGGTGGCGTCGATCCACAGATATGGCCAGTCGCCCTCGATCGGCCGCTCGAGGAAGGCCTTCACCTTGCCGTCGATCTCCTCGCACAGCCGCGAGACTTGGCTCTTGGAGATGCCGCTCATCCCCATGGCCTTGACCAGGTCGTCAACCGACCGGGTCGAGATGCCTTGCACATAAGCTTCCTGGATCACTGCGGTCAGCGCCTTCTCGGCCATCCGGCGCGGTTCGAGGAAACCCGGGAAGTAGCTTCCCTTCCTGAGCTTCGGGATGCGCAGCTCGACCGTGCCGGCCCGCGTCTCCCAGTCCCGGTCGCGGTAGCCATTGCGCTGGGCGAGCCGCAGCGGGTTCTTCTCGCCATAGGCGGCGCCGGTGGCCGCGCCCACCTCCATTTCCATCAGCCGCTCGGCGGCAAAGCCGATCATCTCCCGCAGCAGATCGGCATCCGGGGTCTTCTCCACGAGCGTGCGCAGGTTCATCATGTCGTCGGTCATCGG
>NZ_JAMYQF010000134.1:0-1048 GCF_040320745.1 Mesorhizobium sp. M0621
TAGAGCGGTTCGCGTTTTAGCTGAATCAGGATTCCCAAGATTGAGCAAATCAGATTCGATGTTTTGACCGTTGGAGGTCGGGACTGATGGCGAAGCCTTATTCGATGGATCTACGGGAGCGGGCGCTGGCGCGCCTTGAAGAGGGCGAGACGAGCTACGAGGTAGCTGCGGCGCTGAAGGTGGCAGTGTCGAGCGTGATCAAGTGGGCGGCGCGCAAGCGTCGGTTAGGCAGTGCGGCGCCCGGCAAGATGGGCGGTCATCGGCCCTATCTGATCGACGGGAAGCACCGTGCCTTCGTGCTGGGCGAGGTCGAGCGAGATGCCAACATAACGCTTCATCAATTGACGGCGGCACTGGCTGAACGTGGTCTCACCATTCATCCTGCGAGCGTCGGTCGCTTCTTGCATCGCGAAGGCAAGAGCTTCAAAAAAAACCGTTCTGCCGGCCGAGCAGCTCAAGCCAAAGCTGATGCGCCGGCGTGCGCAATGGATGCGCTACCAGACCCGTATTGATCCTACGCGCCTGGTCTTTCTGGATGAAACATGGGTCAAGACCAACATGGCACCGTTGCGTGGCTGGGGTGTGCGCGGCAAGCGACTGATGGCCCACGCGCCATATGGCCATTGGAAGACGATGACCTTCATCGCGGCGCTGCGGCATGATCGGGTAGAGGCGCCTTGGGTCATTGACGGCCCCATCAATGCGCAGGCCTTTCGCGTCTATGTCGAAACCGAACTCATCAAAACACTGAAGCCGGGCGACATCGTCATTCTCGACAATCTCGGTTCTCACAAGGGCCAAGCCGTCCGCGATATCGTCAGGGCTGCTGGCGCAAGGCTCTTCTTCCTGCCGCCCTACAGCCCAGACCTCAATCCAATCGAGAAGCTGTTCGCCAAGCTCAAGCACTGCATGCGACGTGCCGCCAAACGAAGCATCGAGGCCGTACACAACGCCATCGCCAGCACCCTCGACGACGTCACCCCAAACGAATGCAACAACTACATCGAAAGCGCAGGCTACAAGTCAACCTAAATGCGAACCGCTCTAG
>NZ_JAMYQF010000135.1:0-951 GCF_040320745.1 Mesorhizobium sp. M0621
TGCATGAAGCTGACGAGCCAAATGCCGTCGTCGACTTCGGTGATTCCGAGCCTCTGGCCGGCGAGCACGGTGGAGATGTTGATCTTCTTCCTGTGCATGCAGATGCGGCCGCAGGCGGTGACGAGAATGTCCTTGTCATGGAAGGGATATTCCAGCTCGGGGAGGCCTTGATAGGCTCTTGAAGAAGCTCTGTAGAGCTCGGCTGGCACTTTCATTTGGATCGCCTCGTGGGGCCTCTCGTCGTTGAATTCGCTCATGAAAGCATCGAACCGGGCCTGCTGCTGGAGGGCGTTCATGCCCGGCGGCCGCGTGGTCTCCTGCTTCAGGGTGCGGTGCATGCGCTCATGGCGGCCGTTCTGCTGCGGGTAACCGGGCTTGATGCGCTCGACGGCGATGCCGAGCCTGAGCCAGAAGACCGACAGCTTCGAGAGGTTGTAAAGGCCGTTGGGGCTGGCGAAGGGCAGGCCATTGTCGCTTCTGATCGCTTCCGGCAGGCCGCGTTCCTTGAAGAGTCGGACGAAAGCCTCGAGGACCGGAACCTCCTTTGTCGATTCAAGGGCTTCGCAGGCCAGCAGGTAGCGCGAAGCCTGGTCGGTGACCGTCAGGGGGTAACAGTATTGGCGGTTGCCGAGCTTGAACTCGCCCTTGAAGTCGGCGCACCACAGATCGTTGGGCACAACCGCCTGGGACAGCTGCGTGCCCACGGCCTTGTTCGCCCGGTTCCTCTTGCGCGCCTGGCTCACAAGGCCGTGGCGGTCGAGCACGGCGTGGAACGGTGCTCCTGGCCGGGATGCGGACGTCGCCGGCCAGCCTGCGCACCAGCAGCTCGCGTATCTTCCTGGCACCCCAGTGCGGCTTCTCCCGCTTGCTCTCCACGATCAGCCGCTCGATCTGGTCGGGAAGCTGGTTGGCGTAGCGCACCGGCCGCCGCGAGCGGTCGGTGAGTGCCTC
>NZ_JAMYQF010000136.1:0-941 GCF_040320745.1 Mesorhizobium sp. M0621
TATTTCAGGTCGGTGACGGTGGCGCTGGCCTGGTCGGTCTCGGTGCGCAGGATGTAGGAGCGGCCGGGCAGCAGCGCATGCTCGTCGAACCAGACGATGTTGGCGGCGAACTGGTCTGCGACCTGCGGCCGTGCGGCCGGCGAAACCAGCATGTTGCCGCGTGAGATCTCGACCTCGTCGTCAAGAACCAGCGTGATGGCCTGGCCGGCAGCCGCCCGGGCAAGATCGCCGCCATAGGAGACGATCCGCTTGACGCGCGAGGATTTGCCCGACTTGGCGACAACGACCTCGTCGCCTGAAGCAACCGAGCCGGAGGCGATCGTGCCGGCAAAGCCGCGAAAGTCGAGATTGGGGCGATTGACATACTGGACCGGAAACCGGAACGGCAGTTCAGCCACCGCCTCATCGACCGACACGGTTTCGAGATGCTCGATCAGCGTCGGGCCGGAATACCATTGCATGCTTTCGGAGCGGCGGCTGACATTGTCGCCGTAGCGGGCCGACATCGGGATCGGCACCATGGTCTGGAAACCGAGATCGCGCGAGAATTGCCGGTAGTCTTCAACGATCCGCTCGAAGACCGCCTGGTCGAACCCGACGAGATCGATCTTGTTGACGGCCAGCACGATGTGGCGGATGCCGAGCAGCGAGGCGATGATCGAATGGCGCCTCGTCTGGCGCAGCACCCCTTGCCGCGCATCGATCAGCACGATCGCCAGGTCGGCGGTCGAGGCACCGGTCGCCATGTTGCGCGTGTATTGCTCGTGGCCGGGCGTGTCGGCGACGATGAATTTGCGCTTCGGCGTGGCGAAGAAGCGGTAGGCGACATCGATGGTGATGCCTTGCTCGCGCTCGGCCTCAAGGCCATCGACCAGCAGCGCGAAGTCGATGTCGTCGCCGGTCGTGCCGTGCTTGCGCGAATCGCGTTCGAGCGCGGCGAG
>NZ_JAMYQF010000137.1:0-909 GCF_040320745.1 Mesorhizobium sp. M0621
TCCTCAATAGGGATGCCGTTGTCGATCATCCACTTGTGGACGCTCTGGGTTTTGCCCTGCGCGTCCACAAACGTGCCATATTCGTTCTCTTGCTTGTCGTCAGCGGGCCGGTTGACGCGTAGCTCGGCCAAAGCGGAGTTCGCGCTCTTCAGCCAATCGTTCAGCTTCTCCATGTCCTCGAATTCATCTGTGAGTTGATGCTCGAGATAATTATATCGTTCCATCTGGAGCAGCTGTGCCAATGCGGCCGCCCGGCCCCGTCCCCCGGCAATATTGGCATACGTCAGAGTTGGGAAGCTTACGTCCGACATTCCTCATTCCTTTTCCTGCGCAGGTTTAACTGGTTCCAAAGCTCATCCCATGTTGGCGATTTTGCTCCGCGTCTCAGCATCGGCGCGTCTCACTTCAGAAAGCGTTTCCAGAACATCGTTGATCATCCTTTCATATGCCGACTTGTATTCGGTTTCATCCTCGGCGCGAGAGCGTATCTCGGTGTCCTCCGCGTCCAGCTTCGCCTTTTTCTCCTGCTCTATCGTTGCTGCCATGTTCAAGCCGGCACCTGCAATCTTGCCAAGCTCGGATATGCCCGTGGCGACGCCGCTCCAGGTCATCGTCGTTTGTTGCGCGACTTGCTGGGCTCTGTAGATCCCAGTCAGGTCAACGCCGGGCGGCTGGCTATCCTCTGGGAGTGTCTCTGGGTCCCGCTTAGTAGCCGCCTTGCCAAGGTCGGGCGGCGGCTGGTCAACCTCCACTATCTCAGGGTCCGGCTTAGTAACCGGCGTGACCGCGACGTGAGGCGGCTGGCTGCCCTCTAGGGATATTTCGGGATCCGGCTTAGTAGCCGGCTTGGGCACCTCGGTCTGAAAACTCGTCTTGCCATTGCGCGCCTTCCAACCGCCAATCTCGGCA
>NZ_JAMYQF010000138.1:0-856 GCF_040320745.1 Mesorhizobium sp. M0621
TTCGCCATCAGTCCCGACCTCCAACGGTCAAAACATCGAATCTGATTTGCTCAATCTTGGGAATCCTGATTCAGCTAAAACGCGAACCGCTCTAGCCGCCTTGATGCACGGCGATAAGCTTTTGACGGCCTGAAGCGACGCTGTGGTCGCCGTTGCGGTGCTTTCCACGCGCCTCGTCAGGCGCCGGGATTGCTCCGTCGTGATGGCAGGCGGGGGTTTGCAGGTTGCGATCAGCGGGTTTGTTTCGGGAGGTCTGCGCCCCATCGTTCATGTCGCGAGTCCCGGGATGCGACTGAG
Organism: Mesorhizobium sp. M0621; assembly: GCF_040320745.1. Taxonomy (NCBI): domain Bacteria; kingdom Pseudomonadati; phylum Pseudomonadota; class Alphaproteobacteria; order Hyphomicrobiales; family Phyllobacteriaceae; genus Mesorhizobium; species Mesorhizobium sp. M0621. The sequence goes on from NZ_JAMYQF010000138.1 coordinate 298, forward strand.
GACGATGCGCAGGATGCGCTGGTCCGGGCAGGATGTCGGCAGGTGCAGGCGGATTTGGGTTTTCATCTCGACCACGCGCGGCGATCTTGATGAGGCGCAGTCGCAGCATCTCGAATAGGGCGACTGCAAAGCTCGAGCGTTTCGGCATCGCGGCGCGCAAGCCCACATGAGCCAGTAGGCGCCGGCATGCAGAAACAGCCGGAAGCCGTCGCTCTGTGCAGGAGGTGCGGCTGGCGGCGAGATGCGTCTTGTACGACTTGATGTGGTTCTCGGCCGCGCCGCGCCGACAGTAGACATTCTCGTAGAGCGCCTTGGCCTTGCCACCTGCAAGGTTGGTGACGATGAAGCGGGTATCGGCACCTTGGGCGCCGACCTCGACCCGCGCGATGATGCGCTCGACGCGGCTCCAGCTGGCGGCGCCGTCAACGAGCTCCTTGAACATGCGGACCTTGCCTGTCTTGGCAGACGCTTCCAAGCGCGCCGTCGTGCTGGCCTCCAGATCCGCGACATGCTTGCGCAGGGTCGTGGTGGGCGCGAGGCCAAAGATGAAGTCGACGTC
>NZ_JAMYQF010000139.1:0-818 GCF_040320745.1 Mesorhizobium sp. M0621
GCCCGTCAGGTCGGCGTGCCGTCGATCGTGGTGTTTTTGAACAAGGTCGACCAGGTCGACGACGCCGAGCTGCTCGAACTGGTCGAGCTCGAGGTTCGCGAGCTTCTGACCAAGAACGAGTTCCCCGGCGACGACATTCCGATCGTCAAGGGTTCGGCGCTGGCTGCTCTGGAAGATTCGGACAAGAAGATCGGCGAGGACGCGATCCGCGAGCTGATGGCTGCGGTCGATGCCTACATCCCGACCCCGGTTCGTCCGCTCGACAAGCCGTTCCTGATGCCGATCGAAGACGTGTTCTCGATCTCGGGCCGTGGCACGGTGGTGACCGGCCGCGTCGAGCGCGGCGTGGTCAAGGTCGGTGAAGAACTCGAGATCATCGGCATCCGTCCGACGACCAAGACGACCTGCACGGGCGTCGAAATGTTCCGCAAGCTGCTCGATCAGGGCCAGGCTGGCGACAACATCGGTGCGCTGCTGCGCGGCGTTGATCGTGAAGGTGTCGAGCGCGGCCAGGTTCTGGCCAAGCCCGGTACGGTGAAGCCGCACAAGAAGTTCGTGGCCGAAGCCTACATCCTGACCAAGGACGAAGGTGGCCGTCACACGCCGTTCTTCACCAACTACCGTCCGCAGTTCTACTTCCGCACGACCGACGTGACCGGCATCGTGTCGCTGCCGGAAGGCACCGAGATGGTGATGCCGGGCGACAACATCACGGTCGATGTCGAGCTGATCGTGCCGATCGCCATGGAAGAGAAGCTGCGCTTCGCTATCCGTGAAGGCGGCCGCACCGTCGGTGCCGGCATCGTCGTCACCATCAA
>NZ_JAMYQF010000140.1:0-735 GCF_040320745.1 Mesorhizobium sp. M0621
ACGAAGACCGACCCGGCCTCGGCGATCGCCGTCCACCAGCCATAGTGGCAATAGCCCTTGTCGAACACATAGGTCGCCGCGGGCTCGATGGTGATCCGGCGGCCGATCTGGGCGTCGTTGACGTTGGCGTCGGTGATGTCGAGGACGCGCGGATGGTCGGCCTTCGGGTCATAGACGACATGGACCTTCATGCCGCGGATGCGTCCGTTCGACTTGGCCCACTCGCACAGCTTGCCGAGCGGAATGGGGGTCGAATCGATCAGCCGCAGCATTTCTTTACCCTCTTGCCGCGTCTGCCGGTCGAGCAGGCCCGCCACCAGGCTGAAGGCCTCGGCAAAAATGGCGACCGGGCGCCGTCTGTTGGCATCCGACAAGGTCGAACGCATCAGCGGACCGCTGCCCAGGTGGTAATGATGCTGGCTGTTGGCATTCCAACCGGCTTCCAGGCCACGCAGGCTGTCGCTGCCGCAGAACTGGGCATAGATCAACACCACCAGATGATCCCAACTCCTGAACGATTTGTCGTAGGCATCGCCGTCGTGACGATCCACAATGGCTTGGAATTGACGGCGATCCATGGCTTCAAGAAGCTGCCCGAAGATGCTAGGTGCAAAGCGCATGCCCCGTTCCTTTTCTGAGTCTCGACAACCAGAGAGAAGACGGACAAACCCCGTTTTACGGGGCATGCACATGCGGCATTTCGATTCACTCAAAACTTTCCCCGGACAGCCCTGC
>NZ_JAMYQF010000141.1:0-672 GCF_040320745.1 Mesorhizobium sp. M0621
CTGTCGTCAGATGCCGCCGCCGCTGTCGTATTGATCTTCGGCAATGTCGCGCTCGTTCAGCCAGTGTTCCAGGGCGTCTACCATCTCCTCGGCCGATTTGCCGAGTGTCTTGAGATGGATTTCCGGGTTTTCCGGCGCTTCGTAAGGGGAATCGACGCCGGTGAAATTCTTGATCTCGCCATTCAGTGCGCGCGCATAGAGGCCCTTGGGATCCCGCCTGGCGCATTCCTCGAACGGCGTATCGACAAACACCTCGATGAACTCGCCGTCGGCCATCAATTCGCGTGCCATGCGCCGCTCGGCGCTGAACGGCGAAATGAACGACACGATGACGACCAACCCGGCATCGGCCATCAGCCGCGCCACTTCGGCGACGCGGCGGATGTTCTCGACGCGATCGGCGTCGGTGAAACCAAGATCGCGGTTGAGACCGTGACGGACGTTGTCGCCGTCCAGGATATAGGTATGGCGGCCGGTGGCGAACAGCTTCTTTTCGAACAGGTTGGCAATGGTCGACTTGCCGGAGCCCGACAGCCCGGTGAACCAGAACACGGCGGGCCGCTGGTTCTTCATGTCGGCGCGCACACGTTTGCCGACGTCGAGCGACTGCCAATGGATGTTTTCGGCGCGGCGCAGCGTGTGCAGGATCATGCCGGCGCCGACCGTGGCGTT
>NZ_JAMYQF010000142.1:0-638 GCF_040320745.1 Mesorhizobium sp. M0621
TGGGTGACCGTGTAGGCGCCGGCCGTCGTGTTCGACAGCGACACCGATACAACCGCCACCGCGATGCCGTTCTGGATCTGGCTGATCGTCAGCAGCGTGCCGGTCACCGTCTGGAAGAAAGCCCCTTCCGTCACCGACGAGGTCGGCAGGCCGGCACCCGTCAGCAGCGTCGAGCCGGCGCCATCGGCGCCATAGCTATGCGCCAGCGTCCCGGTCGTATTGGCCGTGTCGGGAGTGACGTCGCCGGTGCCGCCGGGGTTGCCGCCGGCCAGCGCGTCGTCGTCGAGCTGGACGGCGGCGTTAACCGCCACCGTCGGGGTGTCGTCATCGACGTTGATCGTCAGCGAGCCCGTCGCCGTGTCGCCGTCATGATCGGTCGTCGTGTAGCCGACCGTGAACGCCACGTCGTTCTCGTTGGCGCCCGCCGGGTGGTCGATCGCATGCAGTTGGGTGACCGTGTAGGCGCCGGCCGTCGTGTTCGACAGCGACACCGATACAACCGCCACCGCGATGCCGTTCTGGATCTGGCTGATCGTCAGCAGCGTGCCGGTCACCGTCTGGAAGAAAGCCCCTTCCGTCACCGACGAGGTCGGCAGGCCGGCACCCGTCAGCAGCGTCGAGCCGGCGCCATCGGCGCC
>NZ_JAMYQF010000143.1:0-614 GCF_040320745.1 Mesorhizobium sp. M0621
GCCACCGTTCTCGAGCAGCGTCAGCGTCAGCGCGGCCGCAAGATCTACAGCCTGCACGCGCACGAGGTGGAATGCATCGGCAAGGGCAAGGCGCACATGCCCTACGAGTTCGGCGTCAAGGTGTCGGTGGCCACCACGCTGAAGCGCTCCAAGGGCGGCCAATTCGCCCTGCATGCAAAAGCACTGCCCGGCAATCCCTATGACGGCCACACGCTGGCAAGCGTCATCCCCGATATCGAAGAGACCATCGGCAACCAGATCGGCCGCATCCTCGCCGACGCCGGCTATCGCGGCCACAACGCACCGCAAAGCCACAGGTTCAGGGTCTTCACCAGTGGCCAGAAACGCCGCGTCACTCCGGCCATCAAATGCCAGATGCGGCGGCGGTCGGCGGTCGAGCCCGTGATCGGCCACATCAAGGCCGAGCACCGCATGGGCCGCAACTACCTCGCCGGCCAGCAGGGCGACGCCGTCAACGCCATCCTGGCCGCCGCCGGCTACAACTTCTCCCTCCTGCTCAGGTGGCTGAAGGGTTTTTTGTCGCTCTTGATCGCTCTGCTCCAACTCCAGCCCAAGCCGGTCGCCGCTTAGGGGCCGCATTGTTCACGGTCGAC
>NZ_JAMYQF010000144.1:0-541 GCF_040320745.1 Mesorhizobium sp. M0621
TGAGCGGCTGATCGACAAGGTGTTTGAGGAGATCAACCGGCAGCTGGAGACGAAAGGCCTGATCGTCAAGCGCGGCACGCTGGTCGATGCCTCGTTCATGCAATCCCCCGGCCGGCCGCCCAAGCAGCCGAAGAAGGGCCACCACGGCCCGGTCAAGCCGTCGGCGGACAAGGATGCGCGCTGGGGCAAGAAGGGCAAGAAGAGCACTTTTGGCTACAAGATGCACATTGGCGTCGACCAGGGGCACACCTTGATCCGGCGCGTCGAGGTGAGCGACGCCTCAGTCACCGACACCGAGCCGGCCGACCGGTTGATCTGCGGCGATGAGAAGGCGGTCTATGGCGATCAGGCCTATTACACCCATGCCAGGCATGACCGGCTCGCTGAGGCCAGGATCAAGGATCGCCTGATGCGGCGGCCCAACAAGCATCACCCTGAATTGCCGCCGCGCGACAAGCTGCGCAACCGGCTGATCTCCAAGGTGCGGGCGGCGGTTGAGCGGCCTTTCGCCGTGTTCAAGGAGCGTTACGGCATGCGGCGC